>JAIRYL010000195.1 GCA_031267775.1 Tannerellaceae bacterium | reverse complement strand
ATACTATTTGAAAAAATATCGTATGTTTGCAGGGAAATGATGAGTTTTTCTACGTTTCTCTCTTTAAGAGACGGAAAAAAGCGATGAATGCAAAGCGCTAATATTCAACCCTTTTTAATACATTAGAATTATTGACTTTGTTCTCCTGTTTGTAACGGAAAAGAAGATTGATCTGCGTTTAAACTGACATTGTTCAACGCATTTGATTTGATAAAAAGCATGTGGGGCGGTCTTGAAAAGGGGTAATATCTGCCATTGGTTAAAAGAGCAGGCTAACAACATTTTTTGTGTCATATCCGGGAAAAGTCGCCTACGTTTCCCACATAAAACAAAGCGAATCGGACAGAAATTAACGTGGGGCTTTTTGATATAGATATATTGCTATAAATGTATAAAGGATATTTGGAATCCAGGAGGCAATCATTGGACTTACATATCCGTTCACTGCGAAGGTAGAAGTAACCGTAGTAAAGAGTATATAAGAGAAACTCAATCCTAATCCGATACCAATATTTAAACCCATCCCTCCTTTAATCTTGCGTGAAGACAAGGATGCGCCTATACTTGTTAAAATAAAGGCAGCCAACACAGAAGCGTATCGTTTATGATATTCTATTTCAAAAGTTTGAATACTGCCAATGCCTCGTTTTTTTTGCCTGTTTATATAGGTAGCCAATTGAGGAGTCGTCATTGTTTCACAATCGTTTACTGAAATCAGAAAATCCGAAGGAATAATTGTCAACGTCGTATCTTTACGCGAACCGGAACTGATATGTTCGCGCATACCGTCGAAATCGCGAACCATATAGTCAATAACAGTCCATTGATACAATGTATCATATTTAATCTGGGCAGCCGTAAGGCGTGAAATAAGTTGTTTTTCATCAAAATGTTCGAGCGAAAAACGATAGCCCATACGGGATTTGTCGTCATAACGGTCAAAATAGGCTATTATGCCGGGTTCAACTTCCAACTGTACATTCCTTGCATAATCCACTGCTCTATTCCTTATATATTTATTCTGGAAATCAATCCGCGCTATATTAGCCGGAGGAATAATAAAAGCGCTTAAAACAAATGTCGCCAACGCAATAATGGCGGCCGAAATCCCATAAGGTAACATCAATCGCCTGAAACTCATTCCGCTGGCAAGCATAGCTATAATCTCCGAGTTATCAGCCATTTTAGAGGTAAAAAAGATTACGGCAATAAACGTAAACAACGGACTGAACAGGTTTGCGAAATAAGGGATAAAGTTCATATAATAGTCGAAAACGATCTCTTTCAAAGATACTTCCGGCTTCAGAAACTTATCGATCTTTTCGTTAATATCAAATACAACCGATATGGAAATAATTAATATGATAGCGAAAATATATGTTCCGAGAAATTGTTTGACTACATACCTGTCTATTCGACTTAATCCGTATTTCTTCATCATTTATAATCGGTTTGATAATTGGCGAACCATTCCGTTCTTCCACATTGTAAAGTTACCTTCCATAATATGCTTACGCGCTTCTTTTACAAGCCAAAGATAGAAAGCTAAATTGTGAATTGAAGCAATTTGCAATCCTAAAATCTCTTCTGCTTTAATTAAATGATGTAAATATGCTTTACTATACAACGTATCTACGAATGAATTTCCTTCCGGATCAATCGGCGAAAAGTCGTCTTTCCATTTTTGGTTCCGCATATTCATTGTTCCGTACATAGTGAATAATTGACCATTGCGTCCGTTCCGGGTAGGCATGATACAGTCAAACATATCCACTCCCCTTTCAATAGCCTCCAAAAGATTTACAGGAGTCCCTACGCCCATTAAATAACGGGGTTTATCTTTTGGCAGTATATCATTTACCACTTCTATCATTTCATACATTTTTTCGGTTGGTTCGCCTACGGCCAACCCTCCGATAGCATTGCCGTCTGCCTGTTTTTCTGCAATGTTTTCCGCCGCCCGTTTCCGCAAATCAGGATAAACGCAACCTTGCACGATAAGGAAAAGACTTTGTTCATATCCGTACTTTGGCTCCGTACCGTTAAACCTGTCTATACAACGGCCTGCCCAGTGTTCGGTTAGTTCCAGCGATTGTTTGGCGTATACGTAATCGGCGTCTCCGGGACAACATTCATCAAAAGCCATCATAATATCAGCGCCAATCGAGCGTTGGATATCTATAACGCTTTCGGGAGTAAAGAAATGTTTTGAGCCATCGATATGAGAACGAAATTCAGCCCCTTCTTTGTGTAGCTTTCTGTTTTCGGCAAGAGAAAAGACTTGAAAACCGCCGCTATCAGTAAGAATAGCCCTGTCCCAACTATTAAATTTGTGCAATCCCCCTACCCTTTCAAGTATTTCAATTCCTGGGCGAAGATATAAATGATATGTATTTCCAAGAATAACAGGAGCTTTGATATCTTCTTTTAATTCCGTTATATGAACAGCCTTAACTGTTCCTTGCGTTCCGACAGGCATAAAAATGGGCGTCTCAATTACTCCGTGACCGGTAATAAGTAAGCCCGCCCTTGCTTTTGACTGTATGTCGTTATATTGTAATTTGAATTCCATGCTGCAAATTTGCAGCAAAGGTACGTAAATTTTCCTTTAGAAGCCGAAATCATCTATAACGACGTCTTTGGCTTCTTCTTCCAGCGGTGGTTCCACAAACGCATGCTTTGCATTTGATTTGACAAGGATAGCGCGACGCGGATTTACCGGACAAATAGATTCGCATCCTCCGCATCCGATACACAATTCGGGTTCTATCTTAGGAATTGTCAATGTCCCTTCATAAGGCGTCATGTGTACAGCCTGTGTAGGACAATGTTCCGAGCAAGCTCCGCAGTCCGTACCTTCCGTATACACAATACAGCGATCTATAACAAATGTTGCAATACCTACCTGAATTGTTTTCTTTTGTTCCACTGTTAACGGCTTTATTGCATGATTCGGACATACATTTGAACAAATGGTACATTCGTAGTTACAATAGCTACTTTTATAAGATACGTAAGGACGGAGCATATACCCGAATCCATACTCTAAACCAGCCGGTTTTAAAACCTGAGTCGGACATTTTACCACACAGATATGACAACCCGTGCATCTATCTTTAAATTTTTCCAAACCGACTGAACCTGGAGGCGTTATAGGCCCCCATTCTTTGCCGGTTTCTCCTTTTACTTCTGTCTCCGTTTGCGTTTTTTTAGCCAATGTTGATACAACCGGTAACGTAGTAGCAATCGTAGCGCCCGTCGCTAAAAACATACGACGACTGTTCGCCTCGCGAGAAAGAGGGGAAGAGGGCGTTGAAAGGAGGGGAACTTCCGTTGTCTTTTCCTTCTTGAAAACAGGATTAAAGCGATATTTCAAACTTCCTTTGGCGCAAGAAGAAATACAGTTAAAACAATCCACGCAACGGGATGTATCTACTGTCATATTTTTGCTGTCTATTGCTTCCGCCTTACACGTGCGTTCACAATTACCGCAAGTATTACAGACTGATTTATTAAATGATATACGGAAAAATGAATAGTTAGAGATAAAACTTAAGATAGCCCCTACCGGACACAAGGTATTACAGAAAAAACGGCCTCGAAAAACGGTCATTACAGCAAACGTAAGCAATGCCAGTCCGCCGGCAATCAAGCCCGAAGCGGTTATTGTTTTTAATGTAACGTGATGCAGCGCATAGTTATCCATACCCATCAGTATGTTTGCTATAATATTATTTCCCCATACTACTACCGGACGAAATAAATTAGTAGCTATACGGCCAACGTTACTATATGGGTCAAGCCAAACGAGTAATTCCGTAAAACCAAAGATTGCAAATAACAAAGAGACGCCTACTAATAAATAACGGAAGATATTTAACGGTTTACTATATTTAAACCGCATACTTCCTTTTCTTTTCTTTTTTCCAATACAAAATAACCTGTTAAGCACATCCTGAAAAACGCCTGCAGGACATATTGTCGAGCAATAAATGCGTCCGAATAACAACGCCAGTATAATCTGAAATACAAGAATTCCAAAAGAAAGCCCCAATATAGCAGGTATAATTTGTAAATGTAACAATGAATGAAGGCTATTGGGAAGCTTACTGTCGAAATCAATAAAGAATAATAGTATAGGAATGAAAAAGAGGATTGCCAGCAACACTCGCAATCCTTTTAAATAATTCGCCTGTTTCTTCATTGGTTATATTCTGATACGTTTGATATTAACCTTATCCAAATCTGTTGTTCCTAATTTCAAACTTTCTCCTAATCTAATATGGCCAACCGCTTTAATATCTAATTTCTTTACCTGATTAAATAAGCCAAGGGCTGCCGTGTCAATTGCTACAATATTGGACGAAGCGATAAGCGACTTGATTGTAGCTACGTCGGCAGCGCTTTTACCTTGCGGGCCATTCTGATGCATCATACGATAAGCGTCAACAATATTCAATGCCGGTTTTTTATCCCAGGTACATATATCCGCTATACATTGCTGTAAATCATTACTGTGGAAGAAACGGCGATCCCAAACGATCCCCATATAATTTTTCATAGCGCACGAAAGTTTGGCTCCGCCATGATTTTTTAAGACAGGCACATTAAACCAAACGTCTGCTTCCAAAAGCGCTTCATGTATCTTAACGCTTTTCAGTTTTACCCCTTTCGGAAGAGATACTTCTTTATAATATTTTTCATCGTTACCCGGCACAATTAATCCTTTTGCAGCCTTTACGGCGTCGGCTATACCGCTGGATTGATAACATTTTTGCCAATTATCACACGTATTATCAAAAACCGTTACTTTCGAAGCGCCGGCGTCTAAACATCCTTTTACTAATGCTTTAATCAATTCGGGATTCGTATTACCCGCCAAATCAGGCGTTCGATCCCAGCCGATATTCGGCTTTATAACTACTTTTTGTCCTTTTTTAACATAGTTGCCTATGCCGCCAAGCGTCTCCAATGCCTTGCTAAGCATTGCTTCCGGTTCTCCTCCCATAACTGCTACTAATTCGGGAGCCGCTTCTACTGCCATTGTGTTGGAAGATAAAGCTGCTTGTAATCCATCAAAATTTAGCGCTAAGGCAGCGCCTGCCACTACACTGGTCTTTAAGAAATTACGACGTCTCATGTTTTTATTTATTATAAATTTAAAATGATCCATT
The DNA here is from genome assembly GCA_031267775.1 of Tannerellaceae bacterium. GTDB lineage: Bacteria > Bacteroidota > Bacteroidia > Bacteroidales > Tannerellaceae > DFXE01. The sequence goes on along the minus strand of JAIRYL010000195.1, from coordinate 17,479 downwards.
TAGATATAACAAAAATATATTATTTTCGTTAAAAAAATCAATAGTCATGTTTTAAATATTATCAACTGTAAATCAATCGTTTTATGAACTCCAAACGAAAGATAAAACATTGTGCAGGTCTTTTGACGCTATTTAATCGTAAAGGTTTAATCTCTATTCTTTAATTTTTCTTCCAAAATTTTAATCTTGTCTTCTTTTTCTTTGATTATACGCTCATACAACTCTATCACTTTATCTAAAGGATTAAATGTGCACTTATAATGATTGGCATATCCTATGGCTTCATCCTGAAACGTATTTGCAACAATATTTATGGCAGCGTCTTCAGAGAAATTCTTAATAGCTTCAACCGGCATTTTCAACGCTTGGGATATGTTCAGCAAAATGTCGTCATCTATTTCTTTTCTGGATTCAAGCCTTGATATAGATTGCTGGTTTGTATGAAGTCTTTCGGCAAGGTCTTCCTGTTTCACACCTAATAATTCTCGTATTCGTTTTATTTTTTTCCCTTGATGTTCTTCTTTTTCCGGAGAAATCGACTCTGTATTCATGCCTTACTTATTATCATACACAAAAATATGTAGAAAAAGTGACAACGAAAAATGCACTAAGGTATTTTACGTGCGATATAGTGTATTTTACACGAGAAATATGTAAAATATTGTCTGTCAAACTATTTTATTTGCAAAATATATTGAATGCTTTTTATTTTCATCATAACAAAAAAGAAGTTCTGCTATATAATAATAACGCAAACACTATAAAATAGCACAATTTAATTAACTGATGAAGAATCGAAATAAAAAGCTTTTTGAAAGGGTTGCCCGGATAGTTTGAGAAAATTGTCCGGCAATTTTCTTATATCGCCTCATCTAAAAGAGCGTATCGAAGCTTTTTATAAAGGTATCGGTTATGGTTTCCGTGAAGGTTTCCTTAATTACTGGTCATTCTCTTTATAATACTATATGCATTTATAATACCCAGTTCGCCAGCTTTACTTAAATCGGCAATTCCCCTGTTAGTATCGCCTTGTGAAAGCCTTGCAAGCCCCCGATTAAAATACGCTTCGGCAAAATCCGGATCACGCATTATCGCTTCAGTATAATCTTGGATAGCAGCCCGGAAATCACGTTGCGAGCAACGAAGATTCCCCCTGTTGAAATAAGCATATACAAATCCCGGATTTAGTTTGATTACCATATCATAGTCGCGCACAATCAGTTCGTGCTCATGAGCCCTTTGATTATCTTTCAATCGAGCAGAAGGGAGATTATTCGTGGTAGTTGTCGCTTGTTTACCGATATTAAAGTTCAGGGAAGTAAGATCGCTTATTTCATTGACAGATGATTGAGACAAGGTATATTCCAATTGTTTATATCGTACGACAGCTCTATTGAAATAAGCCATCACAAAGTCAGGATCTACATTTAATACTTTATCGTAATCTTTAATAGCCTCTGCAAAATCTTGTACTAACATATAATCCAGCGCACGTCCAAAATAAGCGTTTACATTTGCAGGGTCTTTTTCTATTTCAGATGAATAATCATTAATCGAAGTAAAATGCGCCGCTATCTGGCCTTCGGTTAAAGCGGCTTCCTGATTCGTAAGACGCAGTTTACGGGAAAGCATCATGCGGGCATTAAAATCCTCTACCATCTTGTCGTAATATATCAATTTCTTAACCTGATCGGCTTTTTCATAATAGGTGAGAACAAACAAAGGTTCAAGGTCTACTCTTACGTTCTTATCTTGTACGCGGCCTCTAATATCACTTTGGTATTTATTTTTCCGTTCTTCATCTTTATCATAAACTACCAAACGATTAAACTTATTGATATTCTTGTCAGACTGCTCGCGGGTATTATCTTCCGAATTAGTATTGGCTGTAGCAGCGTTCCGGACGCCCGATGTTCCGGTTTGTAGCCCTTTATTTAGTTTTTCCTCTATTTCAAAGGCAGTCCAATAGTCGCGATCGGCTCCCGCATTATCTCGCATTTTACGTTTGGCCTCGGAACGCGCATAATAACCCGGCACAAAATTAGGATATTGTTCAATTACTACGCTATAGTCTTGTACCGATCCAACGTAATCGCCTGTTTCATAATGAAGTAAAGCTCTGTTGTAATATGCCATATAGTTGTCCGGTTCTTCTTCAATGACAACATCAAAGTCTTCTATAGCCCGATTATTATCACCTACCTGAAAACGTAACAGTCCTCGGTTGAAGCGAGCTATCAGGTTCCGGCTATCCCAACCGATTACCTGATCATAATCAGCCATAGCCCCTCGTAAATCATTCATTTGGTAACGAACCAATCCGCGATTAATATAAAATCCGCTTTCGCGCGTATTAAGTCGAATGGCTTCATTTAAATCGGATAAGGCATTATCCAAATTATGCATTTGATAATGGACTATTGCCCGATTACCATAAGCCGGAGCATAATAAGGATCCATATCTATAGCTACATTATAGTCTTGCAATGCCTGTATCGTATCTCCTTTTTCGAGATACATGGCTCCACGGGTAAGGTAATTCATAGCATATTTGGAGTGGGCTTTCATTAAGTCTTCAAACACAACTTCAGCGCTATCATACTCTTTTTTCTGGATATAAGCCACCGCTTTATTAACAAGCATCTGACGGTCTTCCGGCCTGAATTCAAGTCCTTTATTATAATCTTCAATAGCTCCATTATAATCATCCTGACTCTGCCGAGCTATTCCGCGCGCAAAATAAGCCTGAACTAAAAATGGATTCCGTTCAAGACACAACGTACAGTCTTCTTCAGCTCCATTATAATCATCCAGATTAATTTTGGCGACGGCACGATAAAAATAAGGCTCCGCCATCCATGGTTTTGCCCTGGTAACTTGGTTAAAATATTGAATAGACAGGACGTAATCCTCAAAATAAAGAGCATTACGTCCTATCGTTAGTACTCTGTCTGTATTAATCTGTGCAAATAATGTTGATGAACAGATATATAGGATTAGAAAGATAATTGCCTTTTTCATTCACTCTAAAATGTTGAAAGACAAAAATAAGTAATTTATCTTATTTCGGATCTATTTTTATCATCAAATGAGCTTTACTAATCTTATCGCCTTCTTTTACAAGGATTTCTTTTATTGTTCCCGATACGGGAGCAACGATACGATTCATCATTTTCATTGCTTCAAGAATAAGTAATAACTCGCCTTCCTTTACATCCTGCCCTTCCTTCGCCATTATTTGGATAATCGTACCGGGAAGTGTTGAATTAACTTCTCCTAATTCATGTTTATACCACAACGGACGGTTCTTATACTTATTGGTAAGTAGCGTTTTATACTTGCGGGCAGTAACTACAAAATCCACAAATTGATTTTCCATACTCAGTTTTTTCAATTAGTTAAAATGGAGGAAGCCCATGTTTTTTAGCCGGTCTGTATTCTTCCTTCAATGCTGAAAGTTTCAATGCATGCAATAATAAGGAGCGTGTTTCCTTTGGTTCAATAACAGAATCAATAAATCCTTTAGACGCCGCTACGTATGGATTGGCAAATTTCTCGATATATTCTTTTACTTTTTGCTGGCGCATAACATCTTGATCTTCCGCTTCCATGATTTCTTTACGGAAGATGATATTAGCTGCGCCTTCAGGTCCCATCACGGCAATTTCAGCCGTTGGCCAAGCCAACGTAAAATCGGCGCCTAAATGGCGTGAATTCATCGCGATATAACCTCCGCCATACGCTTTTCTCAAAATAACGGTAATTTTCGGAACAGTAGCTTCCGAATAGGCATATAATACCTTAGCCCCATGACGAATTACTCCGGCATGTTCCTGATCTACGCCTGGCAGGTAGCCCGGCATATCTTCTAATGTTATAATAGGAATATTAAACGAATCACAGAAACGGATAAAACGAGCAGCCTTATCCGAACTGTCGCAATCCAGAACTCCGGCTAACACCATAGGCTGATTAGCGACAAAACCAACGGTTTCGCCATCCATGCGTCCGAAACCTATTACAATGTTAGCAGCCCATAACTCCTGTATTTCAAGGAAATCAGAATCATCGACAAGACATTGGATAATGTAGCGGACGTCATAAGGCTGCTTCGGATCAGCAGGAATAATATTTCCAATATTCAGTTTAGTCTCAGGGTCTTTGGGTTCAATCGATTTTGCTTTTTTGGTATTATTCCAAGGAATAAAACTAACTAAACGCTTAATCTGATCAAAACATTCTTGCTCGCTTTTTGCATAGAAATGAGCATTGCCTGTTATTTCTGCATGGACGCGAGCGCCTCCTAAAGCTTCCATGGATATATCTTCGCCTAATACAGTCTTAATAACATTAGGCCCTGTTATAAACATTTTAGAAATATTTTCTACAACAAACACAAAGTCTGTTAATGCCGGAGAATAAACAGCGCCGCCGGCACAAGGACCTAAAATGAGCGATATCTGAGGAATAACGCCAGAAGCAATCGTATTCCGATAGAATATTTCTCCATATCCGGCCAAGGCTTGAACGCCTTCCTGTATACGGGCTCCACCCGAATCGTTAATACCAATAATAGGACATTTCATTTTTAAAGCATGATCCATAATTTTCGTAATTTTACGGGCATGCTGTAGTCCTAACGAACCTCCGGCTACGGTGAAATCCTGTGCATATATACAAACAGGAGCTCCAAAAATAGTACCGGTACCGGTAACTACTCCATCGCCGGGATAGTCTTTTTTATCCATTCCAAAATCACGACCGTCGTGCTTTACAAACATATCGTATTCATGAAATGAGTCCGGATCCAATAATGATAAGATACGCTTACGTGCCGTAAGCTTACCCATAGCTTCTTGTTTCTCGATAGCGGCTTCTCCCCCGCCCTTCTCAACAACAGCTTTCCTTTCGCGCAGCGCTTGAATGTTTTTTTCTAAATCTGTCATAGTGATTGATTTATATAGAGTTGTCATTTTCCTATGGCTTTTGTTCTGTAAGAACAATTGGCTGTTCCTTTTATAATATTATTTAGTTTACCTTTATTTAATTGCTTGCGTATGGCGGAAATATTATCTATAAATATACGACCTTCCAGATGTTCGTATTCATGCTGTACGATACGCGCTGCGAAACCTTCTATCTCCTCTTCATGTTCTATCAGGTCTTCATCCATGTATTTGATATGGATTTTTGCAGGGCGAGATACTTTCTCGTGTATACCGGGTAAGCTTAAACAACCTTCTTCCAACGAGATTTCTTCTTCGCTATATTCAATAATAGAGGGATTGATCATTGCGCGTTTAAATCCTTTACATTCAGGAAAGTCGTCAGCCATAGAATTACCGTCTACAACAAACAGGCGAAGAGATAAACCGACTTGTGGCGCGGCCAATCCCACGCCGTCCGCATGGTACATGGTTTCAAACATATTTGCTAGTAACTTTTTCAATTCGGGATAATCTGTCGACACTTCTTCGGCCTCTTTTCTTAAGACCTGTTGCCCATATAAATATACTGGTAGAATCATAAAAACTGTTTTTTATATTTTTCTGCTTTCTAAATATGATTGCAAGATGATAACTGCGCTAATTTCATCAATTAAAGCTTTTTGCCGTCTTGTCTTTTTCTTTGCTCCTCCTTCTATTAACGCCCTTCGAGCCAATACGGAAGTAAAGCGTTCATCGTAATACGTTACAGGTATATCCGGTATTGTCCGTTTTAAATGGGTAACAAATGCTTCTATATATTTCATATTTTCAGATACTTCGTTATTCATCTGCTTCGGAAATCCGATTACAAATAAATCTACCGGTTCGCGTGATATGTAATTACTAAGATAACTAATAAGTTCGCCGCTCGGAACTGTCGTAAGGCCGTTAGCTATCAACTGTAAAGTATCCGTAACAGCCAAACCAGAACGTTTACGTCCATAATCTATGGCCAATATCCTTCCCATTCAGATACAAATATACTACAAAAAAGAATACGGATTACACAAAAGGATTAAAAGTGTGCAGTTCTTACATTTTAATAAGCATTTCTTTCACCTTTAAACATATTCAGTATAGTAACAACTATTATTTTCAAGTCAAGAACAAAAGACCAATTCTCGATATACCACACATCTCGTTTTACTCTACCTACCATTTGTTCAAGTGTTTTTGTCTCTCCTCTATAGCCGGTTACCTGCGCCCAACCGGTTACTCCCGGTTTCACTAAATGGCGGATCATATACTTGTCAATAAGAGCTGAATATAGTTCGGTATGTTTGAGCATATGCGGGCGGGGACCTACCACCGACATATCTCCTTTCAATACATTCATAAATTGGGGAAATTCATCCAGATTTGTTTTCCGTAAAAAATCGCCTAATTTGGTTTTACGCGGATCATCTTTTGCAGCTTGTACTATGTCGGCGTCCGAATTTACTTTCATCGTCCGGAACTTATAACATTCAAAATCACGCCCGTACAATCCTGTTCGCTTTTGTTTAAATAGAATCGGACCCGGCGACGACGTCTTAATTAACACGCCTAATATTATATACAGGACAGGATAAATCGTTAGTAATATAAAAAAAGAAAAAACAATATCAAAGCTCCTTTTAATTGCACGGTTAAAGGCAGACTGAAGAGGCTCTTTCCTCACAGACAGCAATGGAATAGATTCCATTACTTCCATTACGAGGGTTTTCTTTACATTCCGGTAAAATTCAGGAACAATATAAAAACGTATCATGTTTTTTTCCGAGAAATTCAAAAGCTTTAATATCTTTTCATCCTGCGTTCCCGGTAATGTACAATAAATCTCGTCTATATCATTATTCAATACATATTTGCAGACTTCGTTTGTATTTCCTAAATAATTGGGAAGTACTTCCTTCAATTGGATATTATCATCAAAAAATCCCATTACAATGAAACCATAAGCTAATTCGTCCGTCATTAAACGGTATAGTTCCATTCCGTTTTTACCAGCTCCTATTATGATGATACGCTTGAAATTATATCCTTTTCTGCGATATATTTTTAAAACAACGCGTACAAAGACTCTCCACAACGAAAAAACGACAATCAAAACGGCATAATAAACAATCAAAAACGTAGCTAACGTATCGCCTACGTTAAGAAAGACAAGGCAAGTTGCAAATAAAAAGATAAAAAGCGTTATCAGAAGAATAGACCGTTGTACAACCTTATCAATAAAGACAACCGAAAGATGTAATTGAATAGGAACAAAATAAAGAGCAAAAAAGTAACAAAAATTCAAGAGTAGAACTATTTCCCTTAATGAACTGGTTATTGCATGCGCATAAAAATCGCCCAACCAATAATAGATCATAAAGAATAAAAAATTTAATACTATTAAATCTCCTACTCCTATTAACCATTGGATCAGATTTCCACGTTTTTTATAATTTAACTCCATATAACGGGATAAAATCGCACAAAAGTAAGTAATATTTTTAAGCAAAAAAAAAGACTGCAATAGAATTGCAGCCTTTTTAAAATTTATCTGTGTAATTCCCTTATTTGCTTTCAGCAGTCATAATTACTACACGGTTCCAGTTGTTTTCTTTGTATGGTTGTTCGTCGGAACCTCTCCACTCAATAGAAATCTGGTTAGAATTGATACCGTATTTTTCAATAAGTTCTTTAGCGACAGCTTTAGCGCGTTTTTCCGAAAGTCCCATGTTGTAAGAAGAAGAACCCGTATTTTTGTCTGCATAACCGATAACTTTAACCGGAATATTCTTTTCTTTTACAAATTCAGATGTGTTAAAGATATTGATTTGCTGGTTTCTGTCAATTCTTGAACTGTTAATACGGAAGTATACTACGTTTTCAGCATAGTTGCTTACAACCTTAGCAGGAACGACTTCCGGACAATCCGGACATGATTTCGGACGTTTGCTTAACTCTGCATTTTGAGCGCGTAAATCATTGATCTGACCATTCAAGTCATTTAACAATGCATAATCCATAGGTTCGATAACTTCAAAATCAGTTTTACCTAATTTGAATGTCAAACCTGCAGAAGCCTGAACAATACCGTCGCTAAGTTTCCTTTTGTAAACCCGGTTGTAATCTTCATTCAACAACATTCCCTGTACTTCGATGTTTAAATCAACGCGCTTGCCTAAACGGAAAGCTGTCAAAACGCCCATATTTAATGAAGGAGACTCGGTTCTTGGAATGTTTTGTTCTTTCTTACTCCAACGTTGCGAGTAACCTAAACCAATCCAAGGAATGAAACGGAATACTTTCGACTCACGGTAAGGAGCCCAATAGTTTGTAATATCCCACATAAAGTCTAAGTGACCTCCTGCGAAATAGTTCTTCTGCGTAAAACCCGTGCCGCCCCTGTCTTCATATCCATATAATGGGCCGCCTGTACCTTGAACACGCATTGCAAAATAAGGATTGAACCATTTACCAAATGATACTTGAGGCGCAACAGTTACGCGATCCATAAAATCAGCGTCACTATTATCATCTCCGAAAAACATTGTTCCGGCGCCGGCTAACGAAATAAACCAATTATTGCCGAATTTGTTTTTCTTAAAGTTTGTTTTCGCTCCCGTCTCAGTACTAAAACCAATCTGTGGCTGAAATTCCTGAGCTGAAACAGAAACAACGAAGCATGACAGCAAAGCTAAAGTCAAAAATTTTGTTTTCATATTCATCAACATTTTAATTAAACAATCGTTTTACCAAATTTATCTTTCTATGAACGGTTAAACCTGAGGCAAATTTAACTATTTTTCCCATTATAACAAGCAATATCTTTAAAATGTTTCACTCAATATAAAATAATTGAAAATTTATTTATCATCTTACTAAATAAATACAACGTCAAAGATATCGCTTTACCAGGAACAACAAGCAGGCAGTATCATTATAAAATTGGTATGAAATCAGAATAGGCACGTTTTTAACTATTTAGTCAAAAAAAGCTGTAACTACTTCTTTAGTAGCTTTTCAAGATACTGTCCATACTGATTTTTCGACATAGGCATAATCAATTTTGCCAATTGTTCGCCGGTTATCCATTTGTTTCGATAAGCAATTTCTTCGAGACACGCTATTTTCAATCCTTGCCGTTTCTCGATAACTTCTACAAAGGTAGAAGCTTCGGATAATGAATCATGCGTTCCGGTATCAAGCCAGGCAAAACCTCTTCCTAATAACTGTACTTTTAATTCATTTTCTTTCAGAAATTCCTGGTTTACTGTCGTTATTTCCAACTCGCCCCTGTGCGAAGGCTTTATTTGTTTAGCAATATCCACTACTTTGTTTGGATAGAAATAAAGCCCTACAACGGCGTAGTTTGATTTAGGACGCCGAGGTTTTTCTTCTATGCTAAGCACATTTCCTTCGTCGTCGAACTCGGCTACGCCGTACCGCTCCGGATCAGTGACATAATAGCCAAACACGGTTGCCTTTTGATTTCTTGTTGCAGTACCGACTGATTTTTTCAGCATGGAAGTGAAACTTTGCCCATAGAATATATTATCGCCTAAAACCAAACAAACGGAATCATCTCCTATAAAATCCGCGCCGATGATAAAAGCTTGGGCTAATCCGTCCGGCGAGGGTTGTTCTGCATAATCAAACCTGACGCCCAAATCCGAACCGTCTCCTAAAAGCCGGCGGAATCCGGGTAAGTCCTGCGGAGTTGATATAATAAGAATATCCCTGATACCAGCCAGCATCAATACGGATATAGGATAATAAACCATTGGTTTATCATAGATAGGAAGTAATTGCTTCGATACTCCTTTGGTGATAGGATATAATCGCGTACCTGAACCGCCTGCTAAAACAATCCCTTTCATGTTTTTTCTTTCTGTATTCGTTTTGAAACAAAAATAGGTAAAATAATCTTACGGATTTCAATTATCCACTTTTTTAATGCCCCCAAATCCGGAAACTCTGGTATTTGCTTTAGCATTGCCTTTATAACGAATATCGCCTATCCCTGATACAGAAGCGTTCAGCGTTTCGGTAGCCATTATCTTGGCGTCTCCGCTTCCGGATACTTTACATTCCAGGTCTTCGACAATAAAGTCGTACGCATTTATGTCGCCTGCCCCGCTGACTGTGAAGTTGGCTCTATCTGCTTTACCTTTTATCTTGATATCGCCTGCGCCGCTGATATTAATTTCCAGTTTTTTACAAACCAATTCTTCGGCCAGTAAATCGCCTGCGCCGCTGATCCTGATATCAAACAGCTCAATCTGCGCGGAATGATTCAGTTTTACATTGCTCGCTCCACTAATATCAATAGCTAACTGATCTGATTTAAAAGAATTAGCCGTAACAAAATCAATACACCCGGATACGGTTACTTGTTTCAATTCTTTAGAACTTGCATTTATCTCTAATCTGCTTGGGTTAATAGCGATACCTCGTCGGGTACGGATAGAAAGTTCATTTTCATCCGATATTATTTCTACGTATGAAAATAAATTTTCATCCATTGTAACAGAAAGAGCGGTAGTTTCCTTTGTTTGCGTATAGTTCAGGACAGGAGATTGATATGCGTTCTTCTTAAAATTAAAGAAACGACTGCTACACTCCACTCCCGGCCCTACAACTATACTTTTAAAGTTGGATACCTGAATCTCTTTCGTTATAATATTCTCATTCCCCCTTATCTTTTCAGCATGAAGAAACGTAAATGAATCTGTCAATAATAAAAGACCCATACTAAACAAAAATGCTCTCTTTTTCATATCAATAGTTATTAATCATTATGTATAATATAGTACGAGAAGAAACAGCGAAACGTTGCATGTATCCATCAATCGACTGAAGGAGGAGGCGTATTTTTCCCCCATTCTTTATTGGCTTTGGATCCCATTTCGAAGACTAACAGGCCGCCATCCTTTATTTCATCGTGATTGAACCAGGCCTGATTCAGTTCTTTTCCGTTTAATGTAGCCGATTGAATATATTTATTTTCAGCGGAAGCATTGTTTGCTATAACTTCAAAATACGTATTATTACCCAAATCTATTTTTACAGTTGAAAAGACCGGACTACCTATATTGTAAGTGGGAGAACCGGGCGTAACCGGATAAAAGCCCATCTGACTGAATACGACAAAAGCCGACATGCCGCCGCCATCTTCGTCTCCCGGTATGCCCATCAAATCGTTGCGAAACCATTGATCAAGCAAGGTGCGAATCCGCTTCTGCGTTTTCCAGGGTTGTCCGGCATAGTTATATAAATAAGGTATATGCAGACAAGGTTCGTTGGCCATGGAAAATTGTCCTACGTTTCCGGTATGATCCGGCAATGCAGCGTAAAATTCCCATTTCGATTTTCCCAAGGGTTCGCTGAACATTTGGTCGAGGGCATTTACAAAGGCTTCATTTCCGCCAATAAGCGAGACCAAATCGCCGATATTGTGCTGCACGTCCCAACGGTAGATGTATCCGTTGTTTTCGTCATAATAATCGCGGGCGCCCAAACCGCCCGAATAGCGATAGTCTACCCCTTCTATAAAAGCTCCATCCTTGTCTTTCGGGTGGAAAAAGCCTGTTTCGGGATTAAATACATTGCGGTAATTGTAGGAACGATTCAGGAACAAAGCGGCGTCGTCGGTTTTACCTAATTCACGGGCAATCAGGGAAAGACACCAATGGTCGTAAGACGTGCCCAAGGTAACGGCAATGGGCTGACGCTTTTCCCATGAATGGACAGTAGATACCGTCTCTTTCTCTCCGGGTTTTAATGCCGGGAAATAGCCCTGCTCTTTGTAAAAGTCATCCAATTCTCCCGCAGGTATTTCAACCCAAGGTATCAATGATTTTCCTTCGATAGCTTCCCTGCAGGCTAAATAGGCTTTTTCCAAATCGAAGCCGCGCAAACCTTTGACGTATGCGTCGATTACAGAGGCTACTGCATGATTTGAGTTCATACAATGAGCGTCGCCTGTAACTTCGGGGAAAGTAGGCATCCAGTTTGTACCTTTCTCTTCGGCCATCAAGAGATAGGAACGGACTACGTCGTTTTCAACTTCCCGGTTGATTAATATGCGGAGCGGATGAGCGGCTCTGTAAGTATCCCAAATCCAGTCGTCGGTATAAAAGTCCTGTCCGCCGTCGGCGTGTACTTTTCCATCGTAGGCGCTGAAATAATATCCGTCTTCGCTCAGGTTGACAGGGCGTTCGCAGGAGCGATAGAGGGAGGTGTAGAATACCGTTTTGTCGTTGTCTGTTCCGCCTTCTATCTTAATTTTGCTCAGGGCTTCGTTCCATTTTTGCCGTCCGGCTTTTGCTACGTCGTCGACGTTATAGCCGGATATTTCTTTTTCCAAATTCTTTTTAGCCTGTTCTTCGCTGATGTAGGATATGCCGTAGCGCAGGCTCAGGCTACGCGCGTTTTCGGGCATTGTTATAAGTAAAGAAGATTCCGAGAATTCGCTTTGTACGGGGGCGACGCTGGTTTCGGCATAGAAATAGACGCTGGTCTTTTGGTTTAAGGGTTGATAACCGCTTATCGCGTTGTTTTCGGCTGTCAGTTTTCCTTTTCCGCAGTTAAAGATCAGACGCGGCGTTCCTTCTTTTTCGAAAACGAAGGTATAGACGGCGCTCCGGTGAGAGGGGGCGTAGTCTACCTCAATGGCGTCGTCGTCCAGATAGACCTGATAACGGTAGGGCGTAATTTTTTCTCTGTCATAATTTAATCCCTGCGCAAGTTTTTCTTTGTTTCCCAAAAAAGGAGTAACGGTAAAATGCGTTATCCGGCGATGGTTGGTTACGATCAATGGCAGACCATCCAGACGGTCGACGGTATGTCCTGCCCGAACCGGGAATATCCGCATCATACTGTTCGGCAATTGAGTAGTGGGATACGTAGGTACCAGTAAATGGCTGATATTGCCCATATAAGGATTTACGTAATCAACCGGTTCTTTGGCTGCGGAAACTGCGTTTCCGTTGCCGTTACATGCTATTAAGGAAGTAAGCAGCCCTATTGTTATCGCTGCTAAACATACTTTACGTTTCATAATCGTATTTATTTATTTTCGTTACTGGAAAAAGAATAGGGGAAATCCTCTTTGTTAATCCCTCTGTTTTTATCGGGTTTGCCGACCATTTTGATCAATAGCCTGCCTCCGTTTTGTATATCCGTATGTTTCAGATAATTCTTTGTTGAAACGATTCCATTGAAAGAGGTTGATTCAATGTATCTGTTTTCGGGTGAATTATCCGGGGCGTCGATCAGCAGTTTGTTTCCATTTTCGAAATAGAGAGTCGCTTTTTTAAACAGGGGAGCTCCCATGACATATTCGTTTGTTCCGGGGCATACGGGGTAAAATCCCAAGGCAGAGAAGACATACCAGGCAGAGGTCTGTCCGTTGTCTTCGTCGCCGCAATAGCCGTCGGGTCCGGGCGCATACATGCGGTTCATCACTTCGCGCAGCCAGTATTGAGCCTTCCAGGGTTCGCCGGCATAGTTATAGAGATAAATCATGTGCTGAACGGGTTGATTGCCATGCGCATAATTGCCCATATTCATAACCGTCATTTCGCGTATTTCATGGATGGGGAAACCATAATAACTATCGTCGTAGAGAGGCGGAACGATAAAAACGGAGTCGAGCATTTCTACAAAAGCGGCATTGCCTCCCATTAAATCGATCAGCCCCTGCGGGTCGTGGAAAACCGACCAGGTGTAGTGCCAACTGTTTCCTTCGGTAAAGGCGTCGCCCCACTTCAGCGGCGAGAAAGGAGACTGGAAAGTACCGTCCAGGTTTTTGCCGCGCATCAGTCTGGTATCCGGGTCAAAGAGGTTTTTATAGTTCATAGCCCGTTTGGCAAAGAGGTCTATTTCCTTGCGGGGACGTTTTAATTCTTTGGCGATGGCGTAGATACACCAGTCGCTATAAGCATATTCGAGCGTACGGGCCGCGCTTTCGCGGATTTTCACGTCGTAGGGAACGTATCCATCCTTGTTATAATACTCGTGTCCGAAACGTCCGGTGGAACGGACGGCGGGATGCACGTTTTCGGCGCCATGTATCAGTCCTTTATATAACGATTCCAGATCGTCTACCCGTACGCCTTTCATGTAAGCGTCTACCAGAATGGAGGCCGAGTTGTTTCCTATCATGCAGTCGCGGTGTCCGGGGCTAGCCCATTCGGGGAAGAAGCCGCTTTCTTTGTAAGCGTTTATCAATCCTTCCTGCATTTCTTTATTGATGGATGGATACATTAAATTAAGAAACGGGAAAAGGCAACGGAAGGTATCCCAGAATCCGGTATCGGTAAACATGTATCCAGGTAGCGTTTGCCCGTTGTAGGGGCTGTAATGAACGATGTTTCCGCTGGCGTCTGTTTCGTAGAGTTTGCGCGGGAACAGCAGCGAACGGTAGAGGCAGGAATAGAAGGTACGGTACTGATCCGAGCTTCCTCCTTCAATTTCTATTTTCCTCAATACGTTGTTCCAGGCCGTTTTTCCTTTGTCTACAAGGGTATTGAAGCTGTCGCCGGCTAATTCGTTCAGGTTTATTTCGGCCTGTTCAAAGCTGATGAAGGAGGAGGCTACGCGGGCATGTACAACTTCGCCCTTGCTGGTTTTGAAGCCTATGATAGCGCCGGCATGTCCGGCTGCTTTTTCTATTATCGATTCATTTAATACGCCGTCGGCAAAAACCATCTTATACGTAAAAGGCTTGTCAAATTCTATCACGAAGTAGTTTTTGAAATTAGCCGGCACGCCGCCGCTGTTGCGGGTGGTATAGCCTGTGATCCGGTTGGTTTCGGGGATGATTTTAATGTAAGAACCTTTGTCGAAAGCATCGGCTACGATATAAGACTGATCGCTCTGGGGGAAGGTAAAACGAAACATGGCCGCCCGTTCGGTAGGCGTAATTTCCGTTACCACGTCGTATTCTGCCAGGTAGACTTTGTAATAATAAGGTTTGGCTATTTCGCCTTTGTGCGAGAACCAACTGGCGCGCTGTTCTTCGTCAAACACAGGCTTCCCCACTACGGGCATGAGGGAGAATTGTCCGTAATCGTTTATCCAGGGGCTTGGCTGGTGCGTTTGCTTAAATCCGCGTATTTTATTTGCCGTATACACATACGTCCAGCCATTGCCCATTTTCCCGGTTTGGGGCGTCCAGAAGTTCATACCCCAGGGGCGCGCGATGGCTGGATAGGTGTTGCCGGTAGAAAGTTCGAAGGTAGACTGAGTACCCATCAGGGGATTTACGTATTCCACGGGGTCGAAACCGGCGCTGTCCGCCCTGGCAGATTGCGCCGTCCAAAAGAAAAAGGCTATTATAAACATAGCCATAAAGCAACTGTTTTTCATGATTTGAATCTATAATTAAATACATTTTTAGTTACGTGCAAAATAACATAAAACTAATGCATTAGAAAAAAAAAGGATGTTATTATTCAAAAAAAAAGGTCATTATTTGTAGACGTTTCGGCGATAGACGCCGGCGTTTTGCGTTTGCCTTCCGCATGCCTCCCCTATGCGATATGTCCGAATCATTATGATATTTTTAGAAAATCATGCCGGCGTTTTTTAAAAAAATCACCGGGCCGGTTTCCCAGCGTTATCAGACTGCTGTTTTTTGTTTTTCCCGGTATGATTTTACATACTTAAACTGCGGCAATAGTAGAGATTTGAGCTAAACAAACGCATGTCCTGCTATACCAAAAAGGCGTCATACCTTACCGGCTGGTAAAGCATGACGCTTTTTCTGATACGCAAGACACTGCAAGAGAATGGAGAACTTACTGAATGAAGAATTAAAAATTAAAAATGAAAAATTAAAATAAATCGAACAAAAAAAAGGCTGCAGCAATCATTCTACCCATGCAAGAAGCGTCTGATCCAATTGCTAATTCTTAATTCTTAATTTTTAATTCTTCATTTAATCCCGGGCTTTCCGCTGCAATTCTTCGCGCGCTGCGCGAGAGGAAAACCGGCAAAGTGGAATATAAAAAATAGACGGCGGAAAACGGCAGAACCGAACGCGAAAAGCCGGACGCCCAACCCGTACAGGGGAAAAAGGAAGTGGTAAACGGTTCTTTTGCGCCAAATTCGCCAAAAACCATACAGGAAAAAAAAAAAATCTCCCGCATGTTTGTTTCCATCGCCCGCATGTTTGCTTTTCATCACGCGCTTTTTTTGCTTTTTTTAAGCCTTTTTGTTTTTATCACCCCTATGTTTTTTTTCATCATACGCCTGTTTGTTTTTCATCACGCGCTTTTTTTGCTTTTTTTAAGCCTTTTTGTTTTCATCACCCCTATGTTTGCTTTCATCACCCCTATGTTTTTTTCCATCATCCGGGAGATTTTTTTTTTTTCCTGTATGGTTTTTCCGGTATTCGCCCTGTTTTCGGGCAAAATGCGCAGGGGAGCGCCCATTTTATCCGCAAGCGCCCCCCCAATCAGGCGTGGCTCGCGGGTTACACCCCCTTTTTTTCTCCCGTCCGGTATGCTTTGGGCGTAAGCTGGTATTTCTTGAAAAATTCGCGGTAGAAATATGATTTATTACTGATTCCTACCTTATATATTACTTCCTGAATGCTGAGGTTTGTGGTAATTAACAGTTTGGCGGCATAGCTCAATCTGTAATCCTTAATAAAATCCGTAGGCGAAAGAGAGGCTATCTTTTTAAACTTGCGGTAAAAACTGCGCGCGCTCAAGCCTGTTTTTTCCGCAATAATTTCGGGACGGAAGTTGTCTGTATCCATATTTTCGCGTATCGTTTTAATTACCAGCTCCATAAAGTCTTTATCTTCCTGATGCAACAACTGTCCGTCGTACCATTCGTACGCGCTTTCGGGCGAGTAATAGTAATCTTTCAAATCTCTTTTGGTAGAAATAAGCCGGTTGACGGCCGAACGTAAAACGATAGAAGAAAAAGGCTTGGCCAGATACAGATCCGCCCCGGCATTTAACCCTTCCGCCTGCTCCCTTGCGCTCATTTTGGCCGACACTATGATGACGGGGATATGTCTTGTCTGCTTATCGGCCTTTATTTGCCTGATAAACTCCAGCCCGTTTATTTCCGGCGCAAGCATATCCAGTATAATCAGCGCGGGAATATGTTTCCGCAGTACCTGCAGCGCTTCCAAAGCGCCCGAAGCTTCTACCGTTTCATATTCTGCCGACAGCGTATTCTTTATCAGCCAAACAATATCCCTGTTACCGTCTACCGCCAGCACAAGCGGTTTGGGCGATTCTTCCCCCACGGTTTTTCGCGCTTCCAGTTCGGACAGATTGATCCTTTCTGTTTTCAGCTCGACAAAACCGGATTCTTCTATTTTCCTGAAGTCGAGAATCTGCTGTATCAATTCATTCAGCCCCCTTACATTATTACGCAGTATCCGTATGTTTTCGTTATAGAACGCTTCCGATTTTGTAACGGCAAAAGAATGCATATTATCCATTATCCCGTTAATCAAGGTTAAGGGCGTACAGAGTTCATGCGTAATATGGGTA
>JAIRYL010000168.1 GCA_031267775.1 Tannerellaceae bacterium | reverse complement strand
GCGCCGTTACGACTACCTCGTCAAGTCGTTGCGTATCAGATTGCAAGCGCACGTTTACAACCGATTGAACGCTTACTTCCTGGGCAACCATCCCCACATACGAAATTACCAGCGTTCTTGCAGAACTTGGTACGCTTAAATTAAACCCCCCGTCAAAATCTGTAACAGTACCGATAGTAGTACCTTTTACGATTACAGACGCGCCAATAATTGGTTCACCGTCATCAGCCGAGATAACAGTACCTGTTATCTGCGTAGTTTGAGCAGTAACCAACCCAATACCTGAAAACAGGCAAAATAAAAGATAGGTCAACTTCTTCATAGACATACTTTTTTGTTTAACAATGAATAACTAATTTGCACTATTTAAGTTCATATTAAATAATTAAAACACATACAAATTAAATATAAATATATGAAATAAACAATACTAAATTTGATTATTACTATCTAAAACATGGCTTTTTATATGAAAACAGGCTTAGAAATGTTTCTTTTTTTAATGTTGTACAACATATATTTACATAATAAACCCTCATTAAGATGGGTTAACATCCTTAGTATTAGGAAAAAGAAAAATATTATTTTGACTTTATATATTTCCAATAAATAACAAAAAAGAAGGAAATGGCATTTTTTGCTAACTTATATGAATAAACAGTTGAAAACATCCCGTTCATTTCATCAAACCATCAACCATTTACCCTTCCAACAGGATCACCTGCAAAATAACAGGCGGCGGGGCGAGAGCTTTAAAATATGTTTTATTCCGTTAAGAGGCCCGGATTGTTTCGGTATGTAAATTTCGGGCTTTCGGGGCGGTTTTCCGGTTAAATCTTCCTAAATAAATATAAATGTTCTTTAGGTCGAAAAAAACTGCTTTTGACAGACTGGTTGGTTTTTCGTTTGAAACGGTATCAAAATGTCAGAGCAGGTCGGTTGCCGGCCGGTCTGCTCCGGCAGTTGTTTCCGGGTTGTTTTTGGGGGAGGCGGGCAGGCGTCGTTTTGGAAGGTCGTAGCCTGTGCCTTGCTTACAGGCAGGATGATCCTTTGTACTGCCTTTGTAGATCCTTTGTGGATCCTTTGTGTCGGATAAATTTGTACCTTGCGGTAACTTCGTTTACTGGGTATATGAGGCGCTGATCTGTTAAAATAAAGGGGCGTATTAACCGGATACGTTTGCGGGCATAAAGGGCGTAACACTATCAAAACGTTAAAAGTGACAAATTGATATTTCGATATGCTTCAATAAGTTCCTTCATTACTTCATCTACCGTTTGCAGTTCATGGAAAAGGGAAGCTACTTGTCCTATTTCTAATTCTCCTTCTTCCAGATTCCCTTCAAATATACCTTTTTTGGCGCGTCCTCTTCCCAATAGTTCTTTCATTTCCTCTATAGATGCGCCGCGAGCTTCGGCTTCTTCTACTACTGTTTTAAAATGCCCTTTAGCCAGCCGGGCAGGCGCTAATTTCTTCAACAACAGTTTGGTATCTCCTTCGTTTAAATGGAGGCATAACTGTTTGAAATTATCATGAGCGGAGCTTTCTTTCGTAAGGGCGAAACGAGTCCCTATCTGCACGCCCTCGGCGCCTAAGGCTTGTAATGCAAGTATAGCTTCGCCCGTACCTATTCCGCCGGCAGCTATCAGCGGCAGCCGGGTAACGCGTCTGACTGCGGGGATCAGACAAAGCGTTGTCGTTTCTTCACGTCCGTTATGCCCTCCCGCTTCAAAACCTTCAGCTACAATGGCGTCGACTCCCGCCTCCTCGCATTTGGCGGCAAACTTGGAGCTGCTTACTACATGCGCCACCGTTATATCGTGTTCTTTCAGATAGTTAGTCCAGGTTTTGGGGTTTCCGGCAGAGGTAAAGACTGTTTTTACTTTTTCTTCTACCAAAATTTGTATCAATCGTTCTATTTCGGGATACATTAAAGGAACATTGACTCCAAAAGGCTTATCCGTTGCCTTTTTGCATTTCCGGATGTGTTCGCGGAGTACTTCCGGATGCATGGAACCGGCTCCCAGCAAACCTAATCCTCCAGCGTTGCTTACGGCAGAAGCCAATCGCCAACCGCTACACCAAACCATTCCTCCCTGTATGATTGGATACTTAATCCCAAACAACTCGCAAATTCTGTTCATATCGCTGATATTTTTGTTATTATAACACAAAAATACCCCATTTATCGGATAATCTTTATTTTTTATTCAACTATTCTTTTATTGTGATAGGAAATATTTGTTTCTTCGTGTCTGCAGAAAAATGAACGCTGATTTTTTTATGGAGAAAATAATTTATAAGCTGATCTTTAATCAGGAAAAAAAACTTAATACAAAAGGAGAATCCCTAATCCAAATTGAGGCTGTCAGGGATAACGAAAAGAGATACGTATCAACCAAAGTTCTTGTCAAGCCGGATCAATGGGATATCTTACGGTGTGAAGTAAAAAATCATCCGAATATGAAAATCCTGAATAAATATTTGTACGACTTTATTGCCGCATTAGAAAAGAGAGAATTGGATATGATAATAAAAGGAGCGTACGTTGGACTGGACGACGTATTGGGGAATGAACCGCAGCGTATGTCTTTTATAGATTTTATGAACAGGGAAATAGGATTGACCCGTTTGAAATCTTCCACGCAAAAAAATCATTATTCTACATTGAAAGTTTTGTCTCTTTATAAACCTGATCTATCGATTCATGAACTTACATATACTTTTTTGTGCGACTTTGAATCTTTCCTGCTTGATAAAAAGTATCATATAAATACCATATCAAAACACATGAGGCATTTGAAACGTTACGTTAATCTTGCCATCAACAAAGATTTATTTGATATCGTTAAATATCCCTTCCGAAAATATAAAATACATACCGTAGAAACGCCGAGGGTACATCTTACGCCGGAAGAATTGAAACGGTTGGAAAATATAGATTTGGGAAAAAGAAAAGGGTTAAGAAAGGCGCTGGATATTTTCCTGTTTTGCTGTTATACGGGGTTGCGCTTTTCGGATATAGTAAAAATAAGAAAAGATAATTTTCATTATATCGACGGAAAATTGTGGTTGATCTTTTCGTCGACTAAAACAAAAGTAAACATTCGCTTACCCGTTTATTTATTGTTTGAAGGCAAGGCGGTAGCTTTATCTGAAAAATATACGGTTAATCCTTCCTTCTTCGACGTCGATATAAATTCAAATTCCAATATAAACAAACAATTACGGGTCATTTCACAATTAGCGGAGATAAAGAAAAATGTATCGTTTCATACAGCCCGGCATACAAATGCTACCTTATTGCTTTACAATGGCGCCCATATAACGACCGTACAAAAACTGTTAGGCCATAAGAGTATAAAAACAACCGAAATTTAC
>JAIRYL010000033.1 GCA_031267775.1 Tannerellaceae bacterium | reverse complement strand
CGCTCCTTGCGCGCGCTTGACTGTCGACTGTCTTTTACAAAAAAAAATCAGTCGGGGGATTTTTTAGCAAAGGGCCGCCGCAAGGGTCGCCCCTACATATATATATATATATGTATAGTCCGGTTTTTGGATAATCGGGGCAGGTTTACTGCGGGGCGGGGCGAAGGGCGAAGCGCGAGCCTTTGAGCGACGCCGCAGGGGGCGCGACGCGCGAGGGATAGCAGCGGATAGCCCGACCATATTAAATTGAGAATTGAGAATTGAGAATTGAGAATTAAAAAGGCAGAAGGCAGAAAGCAGAAGGGAGAACTTACTGAATGGATAATGGAGAATTAGCAAATGTATCAGAGGCTTTTTGGATGGGTAGAATGATTGCCGTGCCTTTTTTTCGTTCGATTTATTTTCATTCTCCATTCTCCATTCTGCTTTCTGCTTTTTTCATTCTCCATTCCCTGTTAAGACGCCTTTGATTTGATTTCTTTGGTTGCCAGGCATGTTATTTTCTTAAATTGTTTACCTTTGCGTTCTTAAATTAAACATAGACGATATGTTGACGCTTAAAATGATCACTGAAAATAAGGATGAAGTAATCCGTAAATTAGCTAAAAAACATTTTGACGCTAAAGATATAATCAATCAGATTATAGAATTAGACAAAACACGCAGGGAAACTCAGCAACAACTGGACGCCAACCTGGGCGAAGTTAATAATACGTCGAAAACGATTGGACGGTTGATGAAGGAAGGCAAGAATGAAGACGCCGAAGCTGCTCGTATGCGGGTGGCCGAAATAAAAGAATACAATAAATCGCTTGATGAAACAAAAAATTTGGCGGAAAAACATATACAGGAACTCTTGGTACTTATACCCAATCTGCCGCATGATTCTGTTCCCGAAGGGAAAAGCGCCGAAAATAATGAACTGGTAAAACAGGGCGGAATTATTCCCGAATTAAATGAAAACGCTTTGCCTCACTGGGACTTGGCCAGGAAGTATGATTTAATAGACTTTGAACTTGGCGTGAAAATAACAGGCGCCGGTTTTCCTGTATATAAAGGATATGGATGCCGGTTACAGCGGGCGTTAATTAATTTCTTTCTTGAAAATGCGCGCGAAGCCGGTTATCTGGAAATTCAGCCTCCTTATATGACCAATGCCGATTCGGGATATGGAACCGGACAATTACCGGACAAAGAAGGGCAGATGTACCATGTTACGGCAGACGATTTGTATCTTATCCCTACGGCCGAAGTTCCGGTTACCAATATATACCGCGACGTTATATTGAACGAAACCGATTTGCCGGTTATGAATACGGCTTATTCTGCCTGTTTTCGTCGCGAAGCCGGTTCGTACGGTAAAGACGTTCGCGGGCTGAACCGCCTGCATCAGTTTGATAAGGTGGAAATTGTCCGTATCGATACGCCCGAACATTCCTATCAGTCTTTGCAGGAAATGGCAGGCTATGTGCAAGCATTGGTATGCAAACTTGAATTGCCCTGGCGCATCCTTCGTTTATGTGGCGGGGATATAAGTTTTACCTCTGCTTTAACATTCGATTTCGAGGTATATTCCGCCGCTCAAAAGCGCTGGCTTGAAGTTAGCTCGGTATCTAATTTTGAAGCTTATCAGGCAAACCGGTTAAAATGCCGTTATCGCGACGATAACAAAAAGATACGGCTGTGTCATACCTTAAATGGTAGCGCGTTAGCTTTGCCCCGCATCGTCGCGGCGCTTTTGGAAAACAATCAAACCCCGGATGGAATCCGAATACCTCAAGCTTTGATTCCATATACCGGATTTAATATGATAAAATAATGAGTATAACAAAGAATTGTATTGCTGCGCTTGCAGCAATTTTTCTTTTTGGCTGCCAGTTTCTCGAGCAAATGGAAACGTCGGAAAACGCCATATCAATACCCGTAGCCGGAAATACCTATGTAACGGCAGGGAAAGGCGACGCCTTTGTATTAACAGAAGGAATTACCCGGTGGACGGGCGAAGAAGCCGTCTTATCTTCCTGGTTTAAAGTAAGTCATACGGGCGAACTCCGCTTATTCATAAAGGCGAAAGCGATTGACGGAATAGCCGAAATAAGCATTTCATGCGAGGGAAAAATTTTTGCTCTTACAGTAAGCGATACGGTAGAAACAATCATTCCCGCAGGTAAAGTAACCCTTGTTGAAACCGGTTATATACGTGTGGATATAAAAGGAATAAAGAAAGAAGGAAACCAGTTTCCGGCTATTGCCGAACTGATAATAGATGGCGATGCAGCCCGGAAACCAGTTGGCTACGTGCATGATTTTGAAACGTACTGGGCTTTGCGAGGCCCTTCCGTACACATGAATTATGCGTTGCCGGATGCTGACGTAGAATATTTTTATAATGAAGTAACAGCGCCCGAAGGCGAAGATAAGGCAGGAAGCTACTTTATGGCTAATGGTTTTGCCGAAGGATATTGCGGCATGCAAGTAAACGGCGAAACCGAACGGCGCATTCTTTTTTCCGTATGGAGTCCTTACCAAACCAACAATCCTTCCGAAATACCGGAAGACCGGCGGATACGCTTACTGGAAAAAGGCGAAAAAACGCATGTCGGCGAGTTTGGAAATGAAGGCTCCGGCGGACAAAGCTATATAGTATATCCCTGGATAGCAGGAAACGCCTATCGTTTTCTTACCCGCGTATGCCCGGACGGTAAAGGCAATACGCAGTATTACGCCTGGTTCTTTGCGCCGGAAGACGGACAGTGGCGCCTGATTGCCGCCTTTTTACGCCCGCAAACAGATACCTGGTATAAAAATGCGCATTCGTTTCTTGAAAATTTTATTTCCGAACAGGGATACCTTTCGCGTTCCGTATTATTTGGAAACCAGTGGGTTCGTACGGCCAAAGGCGAATGGCATGAATTAATAGAAGGCGTATTTACCTGCGACGCAACGGCCAAAGCGCAGGTTCGCCTGGATTATGCAGGAGGCGTAGACGGCGATTATTTCTTTTTAAAGAATGGCGGATTCTTTAATGAAAATACCGAACCGAACCGTATTTTTACCCGTCTGCCCAAAAACGACAGGCCTGAAATAGAAATAGAAAAACTGCCCGGAATTTCCGACAACCACTAAATATATACTTATATGAATAGTTTATTCGACAAATTAAAGCCAAAAGAAAACAAGTTCTTTTTACTCTTGCATGAAATGGGCGAAATAATAATTAAAGCGGCCGACTTAATTATTGAATGTGTACAGGTAACAAACCATGATGATGCAGCAAGTTATTATAAACAAATTAAAGAACTGGAACACAAAGCCGACAGCGTGCAAAACCAGATCTTTCAAGAGTTGAACAATACCTTTATCACCCCTTTCGACCGGGAAGATATTAACAATCTTTCGTCGAAGATGGATGATATTATGGATTTGATAAATAGCTGCTCCAAGCGTATTGTATTATACAATCCTAAAAAAATACCCGAAAATGCCACCGCATTAGCTATGCTGCTGCGCGAATCGGTTGGCTATCTTGTTCAGGCTGTGGAAGAACTTGATTCTTTTAAAAAAAGGCCGGATAAGATAAAGGAATATTGCGGACTGTTAAATCAAACGGAAAAAAAGGCCGACGACGTATACGAGCATTTCCTTATCGATCTGTTTGCCAACGAAAAAGATGCTATTGAAGTAATTAAACTGAAAGATATACTTCATGAACTTGAACGGGCTACCGACGCCTCCGAATCGGTTGGCAAGATTATTAAAACGGTTATTATTAAGTATTCCTGAACTGAAATAAAATGACTTTATTACTAATCGTTATTGTTTTAGCCTTACTGTTCGATTATATTAACGGCTTTCATGATGCGGCCAATTCTATTGCAACCATTGTCTCTACAAAGGTGCTAACCCCTTTCCAAGCTGTTTTGTGGGCGGCCTTTTTTAATTTTGTGGCATTCTTTATCGCAAAATTTATTATCGGCGAATTTGGTATTGCCAATACGGTTGCCAAAACTGTCTTACCGCAATTTATCACGTTGCCGGTTATTCTTTCGGGCCTGATTGCCGCTATTACCTGGAATCTGCTTACCTGGTGGCTGGGAATACCGTCGTCGTCGTCCCACACATTAATCGGGGGATTTGCCGGAGCAGCCATTGCAAGCGCCGGATTTAGTTCCATACAGGGATTGGTAATTCTTAAAATTGCCGCTTTTATATTTCTGGCGCCATTAATCGGTATGTTTTTAGCCGTGATAGTAACTTATTTCGCCTTATATTTTTGGAAAAACTCCAAACCTCATAAGGCCGAAACATGGTTCAGGCGTTTGCAATTAGTTTCATCAGCCCTTTTCAGCGTGGGACATGGACTTAATGATTCTCAAAAAGTAATGGGTATTATTGCTGCCGCGCTTTTTGCCGTTGGCAAAATAACCGATATCGGTAACATTCCCATCTGGGTACCTTTAGCGTGTTTTAGTATGATTGCCCTTGGAACTATGTCGGGAGGCTGGCGGATTGTTAAAACGATGGGGACAAGAATAACGAAAGTTACCGCACTGGAAGGCGTCGTAGCCGAAACATCGGGAGCAATCACCCTTTTTATCACGGAAATACTTAAAATACCGGTGAGCACTACTCACACGATAACAGGGGCC
The DNA here is from genome assembly GCA_031267775.1 of Tannerellaceae bacterium. Classification (GTDB taxonomy): domain Bacteria; phylum Bacteroidota; class Bacteroidia; order Bacteroidales; family Tannerellaceae; genus DFXE01. The sequence goes on along the minus strand of JAIRYL010000033.1, from coordinate 6,517 downwards.
ATTATTGGCGTTGGAGCCGTCAAACGTCTTTCGGCCGTACGCTGGGGAGTAACAAAAGATTTGCTGATTGCCTGGATACTTACCATACCCATAAGCGCTGTTATGGCCATGTTTATCTATTTTCTGTTTTCCTTCTTCTTATATTAATATAATTAGTCGAAAGTAAAATAGGTTCGCTTTAGAAAAAGTTATTACTTTGTATCCGTTTTTTACTGCTAACTATAACTAACTTATCTTTATAAACCATGATTTGGAACAAAACTATTGAGTGCATGAGACGCGAAGAGATGCAAAAACTGCAAAGCGTCCGTTTGAAGCGAGTTGTTGAACATGCTTATCATAATACCTCTTTTTACAGAGGTAGAATGCAGGAAATGGGATTAACCCCCGATGATATCGAATCGATAGATGATATTACAAAACTCCCTTTTACGGTAAAACAAGACTTGCGCGACAACTATCCTTTTGGTTTGATGGCTGTTCCCATGTCGGAAATCGTTCGCCTGCATGCTTCGTCCGGCACTACGGGTAAGCCGATTGTAGTAGGGTATACCCGGAAAGATCTTTCTATATGGAGCGAAGCGGTTGCCCGTTGTTTATATGCGGCAGGAGTAACTCGTAATGACGCCGTGCAGGTATCGTATGGATATGGATTATTTACAGGAGGATTAGGCTTGCATGGCGGCGTTGAAAATATAGGAGGAACAGTAATACCGATGAGCAGCGGCAATACGCAGAAGCAAATCCAGCTAATGCACGATTTTGGGGCCAAAGCGCTGGCATGTACCCCTTCGTATGCTTTATTTTTGGGAGAAACAATAAAGGAATCGGGTATTCCCCGCAAAGAATTTCAATTGAAAATCGGTCTATTCGGAGCAGAACCCTGGACAGAAAACATGCGCAGGGAAATAGAAGAATCGTTAGGTATCAAGGCTTACGATATTTATGGTTTAACCGAAATAATAGGCCCGGGTGTGGGATGCGAATGTAAATGTCAACACGGCACGCATCTATGGGAAGATCATTTCCTGCCGGAAATTATCGACCCCAATACCTTGCAACCGGTTAAACCGGGAGAACCGGGAGAATTGGTTTTCACTACATTAACAAAAGAAGGGATGCCGATGATACGTTATCGTACGCGCGATTTAACGTCTCTTCATTATGAAAAATGCGATTGCGGACGTACGGCTGTGCGTATGGATCGTATTTTAGGCCGTAGCGACGACATGTTGATTATTCGCGGTGTGAATGTGTTTCCGTCGCAAGTGGAATCGGTTATTCTGGAGACGCCCGAATTTGAGCCTCACTATCTCATTATTGTAGACAGGGTAAATAATACGGATACATTCCAGATTCAGGTAGAAGTACGCCCCGAATACTATACGGACGAAATGAATAAAATTTTGGCTTTGAAGAAGAAAATTACCGCTCAAATACAAAGTGTGATTGGCATACAACCGGAAATAAAAATAGTTGAGCCCCACAGTATCGAGCGAAGCATGGGAAAAGCCAAACATGTAATAGACAATCGTAAATTAGTTTAACCATAAAAAAAATACACCATGTTGATCAAACAGTTATCTATCTTTCTTGAAAATAAGAGAGGTCGTTTTACAGAAGTAGCCAAATTATTAGGAGAAGCAGGCGTCAACATGTCTGCCTTTACCGTATCGGAAAACTCGGATTTTGGCATTTTGCGTTTGATAGTGTCGGATACCGACAAAGCTATCGAAGTACTTCAATCCAGGAGATATGCCGTAAGCGTTACCGATGTAGTTTGTTTATATTGTCCCAATCAGCCGGGCGCTTTAGCTAAAGCAATGGATATTATTACAAACGCTACTATTTTTATCGAATATATGTACGCTTTCTCGCAAGGAGATTCGGCGCATGTTATTATTCGTCCGGACGATGTGGAAAAATGTACGGAAGTTTTAAAAGAGAACAAATTAACGCTGATTGCGGCGAGTGATTTATATAAGTTGTAATTATTAACGTTTTTACGTTTTAATTATTGGCAAGGATAGGTTAACTTTGCCGGCTAAATATATGCGCATGAGAAGGGTAACATATTTGTTGGTTATGATGACAATCTTATTTTCTTCCTGTGGAGAATACAATAAGATATTGAAGAGTACGGATTATGAGCTGAAATATTCTTATGCAAAGAAATATTTTAATGCAAAGCAATATTCCAAATCGGCTACTCTGCTGGAAGAACTGGTTACAATCTTTAAAGGTACGGCCTATGCCGAAGAGTCATTATATCTGCTGGCTCAGAGCTATTACGGACAAAAAGATTATCAAACGGCTTCACAATATTTCAGTACATATTACACCACTTATCCTAAGGGGGAGTATGTAGAAATGGCGCGTTTCTATTCAGGTTATGGCTTATATTTGGATTCGCCGGATCCCCGGTTGGATCAAACGCAAACCTATGAAGCGATTAATCAATTACAATTGTATCTTGAGTATTATCCGCAATCGGAACATTCCACAGAAGCGCAAAATATTATGTTTGAGCTTCAGGAAAAGCTGTCTTATAAAGAGCTGTTAGCTACCCGTTTGTATTATAATATGGGCACCTATATGGGTAATAATTACCAGGCTTGTGTAATAACGGCTCAAAATGCATTGAAAAACTATCCGTTTTCAAAATATAGAGAAGAATTTATATACCTGATGTTACAGTCGAAATATGAATTGGCGCTGGTTAGTATAGACGAAAAATTACAGGGAAGATACCGTGATGTAGTAGATGAATATTATAACTATATGAACGAATATCCCGAAGGAAAATATACCAGGCAGGCAAAACGCTTCTACGATTATGCCAGCAAGAGAATCACTGACAGTTATTAATGATTTTAATTACTAAAAACAATTATATGGATTATAGAAAATCAAATGCTCCTACCACTACGGTTACGCGTGACATGATGAGGTTGTCGGCCGATACAGGTAATGTTTATGAAACAACCATGATTATTGCCAAAAGGTCTAACCAGATTACGGTAGAAATGAAGCAGGATTTGGAAAAGAAACTTCAGGAATTTGCCTCTTACAGCGATAATTTAGAGGAAGTATTTGAAAACAGAGAACAGATTGAAATCTCCCGTTATTACGAAAAACTTCCAAAACCAACGCTTATTGCCGCTCAGGAATACGAAGATGATAAAATATATTATAAGAATCCGACAAAAGAGAAAGGCGCATTTTAATTAATTGACAGTTGACAGTTGACAGTTGACAATTTGCGATTCAACTGTCAACCGTCAACTGTCGACTGTCAACTGTCAACTGAAAAATCATGTTACAAAGAATACAAACTGTTTATTTGTTTATCATAGCTATTTTAGCGGTTCTCCTGTTGTTTATGCCTTTAGCGGTATTACAAACCGGTAACGATTTTTATACGCTTGACGTTTTTGGCGTGAACGCTGTGGCTGCTTCAGAGATTGTTTATTCTACATGGGGGTTATTTGTATTGGCAGCTCTGATTTCTCTTGTTGCTCTTAGTACGATATTCCTCTATAAAAAGAGAATGTTACAGATACGTTTCTGCATATTCAATGCTCTCCTGATGCTTGGATTTTATGGATTCCTTGCATATCTTATTTTTGTTATGAAACAACAATTGGACGTATCTATACGTGTACGGATAGCTTTATCTTTCCCTGTTATTTGTTTGATTCTCGACTATTTGGCGATACGTAATATCGGCGCCGACGAAACGCTGGTCCGTTCCCTTGAACGATTGAGATAAGGAGACGCCTCCTAAGCAGCGCCTAACGCGCAGCGCTATAAAGGTATCAGATAGGTGAGCTTTCCGAAAATAACCTGACTGGATGATTGAGGGAAAGGATCGCCTTTTCTATTATTGAATAAATCGCCCAATCCATAGTAATAACGCCCTTCCAACAGGAAATTACCTGCGCCGGTTTTTAGCTCTACGCCGGGGCCGCCGCCAATCCCCCAGGCAAATTTCTTTTCTACAGGCTTAGCGTGCAGTTCACGATAACGGCTATCCAGCGTTTCTTCAAAATCGCCTGGCAGATTATTAACGGTCTTTTCATTCATAACAAAACCTATCTTAGGGCCAAGGTTTATAAAGAAACGCATACGTTTCCCCCCAAAATAGATATGAGTCAGGAAAGGAACTTCGATAATATCTATTTTTCGCGTATATTGGAGCATTTTATCTTCAAATTTCTCATCCCACCCCTGTTGCGTATAATTTACTTCGAGAATTATACCTAAGTGATTTTCCGTTATCCAGCGACTGGTAAAACCAATGTGCGTGCCCAAAAGGAATTTTGTCTGTATTTTAGGTACAAAACTAACGGTAGAAACGCCCATGCCAAAAGAACCTCCCATAGATAGCTCTTTCTTGAAAGCGCTTTGCCCATGAATAGCTACGGCAAAGACAAAAAGAATAATTGATATGGAGATGAAGCGTTTACCCATTATTTTAATTCATGACGAATTACATTAAAATCACGTTTGTTATAGTGGACTATAAACAGGTTGGTATTGATAAATCCTCCCCAGTTATTGGCGCGACGGAAATCAAATCCTGTCTGAATACTTTTATAATGAATTTTATCCAGATTATTCTCAAAATTCGTACCATACGTATGGATTGCATCAAAGAAGAACATGCCTGTATCAAATCCTAAAATACCATATTTAGGATACGTATTCATCATCTCTTTACTGTACCATGTTTTATATTTAGAGTTGAAGCGCGAAACGTCATTCGCCATATTATCAGCGTAGAAATTAGTATAAATGTATGTGTCAAGCGCATATAAATCATCTAAACATTCGCGCGTATACGTTTGCCACTCGGGATAACCAAACATATTGACATGAAATGAAGGGTTTGCCTCTACTACCATCCGGAGCGGAGAACGTATTTTGTTTAATGCGCTTCTTGAACCCGAAATAGGTATAATGACATTACGCTTATCGGTAACCAATAACGAATGAATATCATTGGTAAATGATTCGGCGCGGAAAACAAGGTCTTTGAAGGGAACTTTCTTTTGCGTCAGTTCCAGTTTGAATGTTTTAATAAATTCTGCTTTATCATCTTTATCATACGTATCAACAAAAATGATATTGTAGTCGTAGAACATTTTATACGCTTCTTCCGACGCTCTGGCATGAAGATACGAATGCGGGGTGTTTACCTGATAGATGTAATAGTTGGATAATACGTCGTCATTTCTGGAAGTAAACGGGATTACATATTTAATACCGTTTTTCCGGGCAAACTCTGCAATAGGTTTAATCTGTTCGTTTTCAACAGCTCCTATTATCAGATGTACATTCTTTAATGCAATTTCGTTTAATATCAGGTTCAGTTTTTGAGCGCCCGCTCCGGTATCGCGTACAATTAATTCGACAGATACGCCGGCGCTTTTTAAGCTGTCGATAGCCAGCAATAAGCCTTCGTAGTATTCAACAAAACGGATACTTGTAGACGTTTGGCTTATCTGGTCGGCCATAAACGGCAGTAATAAGGCTATCTTTATTTTATCTACTTTGTTGATTTGTTTGGGAGCAGACAGCATAGCATTCACTTCTTTTTCTTTGGGCTGGGCAATGGTTTGCGTTATTGTTTCTTCTGCTTTAACAGGTACTTTTATCGTCATACCGGCTTTGACTCCCTTTTGCAATTCGGGATTCCTTGCTGTTAACTCCTCAGCCGTAACATTAAACTTGCGGGTGAGGCGGTACATTGTTTCTTTTCTTTCTATTTTATATTCAATATTTTTTACCACTGTTTTAGACTCTGTTTGGGGTAACTGTTCCATATCGGCAGATGGTATACGGATTGTTTTACCAATTTGGAAGGTCTCAACAGAAAGTCCGGGGTTGGCGTCGATAATATTTGTAGCTGATACCTGGTATCTTTTGGATAACGAGAAAAGCGTCTCTTTGGGTTGAATAGCATGAAACGTATAATCACGGTTTTCCGGCGTGGCAGTAATCGTTGTTGCCATATCTTTTTGGGGGATCTTTAATTTTCCTCCGGTTTTAATTACTTCGCGGCTTTCGGGATTCAGGCGATAAATATCTTCCGTGCCCACCCCGTACATTGTAGCGATTGAATAGACAGTCTGCCCTGCTTCAATGGTATGATAAAACATATTGTCTTCTTGCAGATTTGCAGAAGTAACCTTAGTTCCTTTCTCTTGGGAATATACTTTTGCGCAGGTAAAACAAAAGAATGCAGTCAGTATATAAATTGTAATCTTATTCATTTGCCGGTTGGATTATTTCTGACAAAGATAATGTATCTCAACATAAAATGCTAATCTTATATAGCATTCAACCGGTAAATAAGTTATCTTTCTTCTATAAATTTTGCCGGTAAGCGGTAAGGATGCGTATGGAAATTACAGGGAAGAATGGGGCGCTATCTGCAATTGGCCGGAAGATACGGCGAAATTCCGACCTCCCACAGGCGCAGGCTTAGCAGGCGTATGGAAATAAATCATCC
>JAIRYL010000009.1 GCA_031267775.1 Tannerellaceae bacterium | reverse complement strand
TACCCCATCAAGAATAGAGATATATGCAAAAATATTCATCCTCTCATTTGCTATTATTACAGCATCATATGGTATTGTCATGGTAGTAACCAGAGTTGTGAGTATTGAAAATTGGAAAACCCAATGGGCTGCTTCCATCCTTTCTGGATCAATATTTAGTTTACCAGCAAAAAACCAATATCCAATTGTTTCAGCTAAAACTAAAAATAGAATACAAATAATGATATGTATTGTAACACTCATGCTAAATATTTTCTTTAATTCTTCTTTTCTATCTATCCCCATTTCATAATTAAGAAATCGTTGAATTGAAGATGAAAAAGCTCCTCGTAAAGAAGAAAACATGGCTACAATACCGCCAACAATATTATATATACCGAAATCATTAATGCCAAGTTCTTGTAACAATATTCTTAATGTAAAAAATGTAATACACATCATTATTAACATTCTTGCATATAAAAATCCAGTATTCTTTATAAGTTTATTAGACATGAAAATTGAGAATTGAGAATTGAATTATTTCATATCAGATATTTTTAGAAAAGTTGACCTACATTTTCTTGGGAAACATTCATTTGTATAAAGTAAAATTCGCTTATTTTATTTAGATGTAAATATATTCTACAAATTCTAAACAAAAAGATTTTGAATGCTCCTAATTATTGAGGGATCCAATTAAAACCGTATTTTTCAAAAGGATCAAGTACAATATCATCACTTATAATAGTTATTGATGTATATTCTCTCAAAACAGATAATGTATTTTGATCAAATGTATGAGACGGAGCAACCCATATATTAGTTTCGATTTCATTCTCTTTGAAAATTTCAATACCTCTTCGATTTTTTCCACCTGTTGTTCTATAGCACCCCTGTAAATTCTGAATTTTTGTTTATAGGATATATAAGCCCACTATTATTTGTTGTATATACATGATTATAACCACGTAAAGCAATATAATATCCCATCCTTTATCTTTCTATCTCCTTACTTTTTCCTAGAAAAAAGGATCATATTCAAAAGAAAAAGAAGTATTTTCATTATTAGGAATAACAGCCACAACAGGTTTAATTCCATATTTGTCCAATATATTTTCTACTTTATCCCACTTATCTCTATTCATTGTTGGGCAGGCATCATCTAAGCGGATTATCTATTTTGCTCTCATTATTCTTTATTTTTTACTCTTATTTAAGTAATATTCCACATTACATTTAATATCAACATTCTTAAACTCCCGATGCGCCACAGCCAGCACCACCGCATCAAATTTTCCTTCCGGCATTTTTGTTAGTATATCCAGCCCATACTCCTGTTTTACTTCTTCCGGATTTGCCCAGGGGTCGTAAACGATGATACGGGCGTCGTATTCTTTCAGTTCGCGGATGATATCTACTACTTTGGTGTTTCGTATATCCGGACAATTCTCTTTAAAGGTGATACCTAATACAAGAATATCGGCGCCTTTGACCTGTATGCCCTGCTTAATCATTTTCTTAATGACTTCGCCTGCAACATATTCGCCCATACTGTCATTCATGCGGCGACCGGCCAGGATGATTTCGGGGTGATAACCGTATTCCTGCGCTTTTTGGGCTAAATAATACGGATCAACGCCGATGCAATGTCCCCCTACCAAACCGGGCTTGAAAGGCAGGAAGTTCCACTTCGTGCCTGCCGCTTCTAAAACGGCATGGGTATCGATACCCATTCGGTTGAAAATTTTAGCTAATTCATTGACAAAGGCAATGTTTATATCCCGCTGCGAGTTTTCGATCACTTTAGCCGCTTCCGCTACGCGGATGGTTGGGGCTAAATGTGTTCCGGCGGTAATTACGGAAGCGTACAGGGCGTTTACTTTCTCGCCTGTTTCGGGCGTGGAACCGGAAGTTACTTTCTTTATTTTTTCAACCGTATGCTCCTTGTCGCCCGGATTGATGCGTTCCGGTGAGTAACCGGCATAAAAATCAACGTTACATTTTAATCCCGACGTTTTTTCAACGACCGGAATACAGTCTTCTTCCGTCGCTCCCGGATAAACGGTTGATTCATAAATTACAATATCGTTTTGCTTAATTACTTTTCCGACCGTTTCGCTGGCTTTGTAAAGCGGCGTTAAATCGGGACGGTTATTTTTATCTACCGGCGTAGGGACGGTGACAATATAGTAATTGCAATTTTTTATATCGTCTGAATTGCAGGAACAATACAAACCGGTTGTGTCGCTCGCCTCGTCTTTCAAAACTGATTGCAGCGCTTCGTCAGATACTTCCAATGTTCTGTCTGCGCCGGTTATCAGTTCTTCCACCCGTTTTTCATTAATATCAAAACCAACCACAGGATACTTCGTGGCAAATAACCGCGCCAGCGGCAATCCCACGTAACCCAAACCTATTACTGCTATTTTTATCATATCGATCCGTCATTTTTAATTGGCTGACGCCGGATGTTGTTTCGTAATTGAGTATAGTACCACTCCGCCGCCTCTTTCAATCCCTGTTTCATACTGTATTGCGGGTGATAGTTCAATAATTTCCGCGCCTTTTCAATACCGGCCAGCGAATGGGGGATGTCGCCTTGCCGGTTAGGGCCGTGAATCGCTTCTATCGCAGCTATTTCCGGATCGTATTCGCATAGATATTCTTTCAGGCAGGCGAACAGTTGATTCAGCGTGGTACGCTCGCCGAACGCCGTGTTATAAACTTCGTTTACGGCTAATGGATTCTTGGTGGAAAGAGCCAGCAAATTCATTTCAACCACATTCTTTATATACGTAAAATCGCGCGAATATTCGCCGTCGCCGTTAATAACCGGACTTTCACGGTTTATCAGTTTCTTGACGAACAGAGGGATTATCGCGGCATACGCTCCGTCGGGGTCTTGCCGCTGCCCGAATACGTTAAAATACCGAAGGCCGATGGTTTCCATTCCGTAGATTTTTGAAAAAACGCCGGCATACAGTTCATTTACATATTTGGTTACGGCGTAGGGCGAAAGAGGTTTGCCTATCGTGTCTTCCACTTTGGGTAAAGACGCAGAATCTCCGTAAGTGGACGAACTGGCCGCATATATGAATCGCTTGACTTTGGCGTCGCGAGCGGCAACGAGCATATTCAGAAAACCGGTAATATTTACGTCATTCGTAGCAATCGGGTCTTTAATAGAACGCGGGACGGAACCCAAAGCCGCTTCATGAAGAACATAATCTGCATTTTCGACTGCTCTCCGGCAGGTTTCTACATTTCGGACGTCTCCTTCAATCAGAAGGAAATCCGGATTGTCTAAGAAAGAGGTAATATTTTCCCGCTTTCCTGTCGAAAAATTATCCAGACAAACCACGTAATTATTTAATTCCAATAATTTTTCACAAAGATTCGAACCGATAAATCCGGCGCCTCCCGTCACTGCTATTTTTTTATTTGTTATCATACTGCAATCATTAAAAAAACAGGTTCTTCCGCCAAACGCTCTGCCAATACCATTTCTTTATCTTTAACTGTTTTTATTTCAACATTCAGATTTTATAATTCCCCAAAACCTCCCTTTTCCGGATCACCCGGTTGAAATACAGATGCAGGCCTGTCCAGAGCAGGGCGTCGGTCAGCAGAATGATGGCGCTGTTCAGGTATTGGACAAGGAAAGCATTTAGCAGGGTGAAGCAAACGGACATGGAAAAGATGGCGAGCAGGGCTGCGCGGGGGGAGAATCCCATCGTCAGGAATTTATGGTGGATATGGTTGCGGTCGGCGGTGAACAGGTGGAGGCCTTTGCGGGCGCGGACAAGTATTACGCGGCAGACGTCGAATACCGGAACGGCCAGCGGGCCGAACGTCAGGGCGATGGCGCTTTCCGTATGCGGCCATGCCGGAGGAGCCGTCACAAAGCGGATTGCCAGGAAGGCGATGATATAGCCCAGGGTGAGGCTGCCGCTATCGCCCATAAATATCTTGCTTTTGCCTGCCTGCCCGAACACGTTGTAGAAAAAGAAGGGGATCAGCAGACCGACCGTAGCAAAGGCCGGTAAGGCGTAATCTTCTCCCGCCCGATAGAATAAAAATGCGCCGCCCAGTATCGCCAAAGATAAAATACACAGGGAAGCGGCCAGTCCGTCAATGCCGTCAATCAGGTTAACCGCATTCATTATGAACACAACGAGCAGTATGGTAAAGGGAACGCCGATACAGGGAGCAACGGCGTGGATACCCGAAAAGCCGTGCAAATCGCTTATCCACAAACCGGACAGGGGAATGAGAGCGGCTACCGTAAACTGAACCGCAAATTTGGAACGATAGCGTACGCCCGTCAGATCGTCCCTGATACCTAAAAAATACAACAGTATCAGGCCGCAAAACAGGAACAGGAAATCGGGCTGCATAAACATGCGGTTATCTTCCCGACCGGCGGTTATTATCCGTTCGGACGCATTGACAAAGGCTATCGAGAAAAAGAAGATGGGGAGGAATGCGAATCCGCCCAACCGGGGGACGGCTTCTTTATGAAGTTTCCGGTCGTTGGGTTCGTCGAAAAGTTTTTTCGTATAAGCCGTCTGTATAATCTGCGGGAAAATTGCCCACGACATGCTTAAAGCCAAAAGGAAAGCGCCGAAAATCCGGTAGTAATACACAGGGTTAAAGCAAGTAGAATTTATAAGCGAACGATTGTATCAAACGGCAACAGCAAGATTCGTCACTCCCAAAAAGTAACTCGTAAAAAACATATCCGCCATCGCTTTTTTTCCGTCTCTTAAAAAGAGAAACATAGAAAAACACGTTCTTTTGCCTGCAAACATACGATATTTTTTCAAATAGTATCCCATAATAAGCCTTTTTTGCTGTTTTTTCCACCCGAT
>JAIRYL010000212.1 GCA_031267775.1 Tannerellaceae bacterium | reverse complement strand
AAATATTTCTTCATTGATATAAATTTGCCGGACGCATATATTACAGAAGCGGAACAAAAGCTAAAAACAGAGGCAGAAGCCTATTACGCGCAAAACAGCCAGCCGCAGGTACAGTACGGATTAAATATTGATGAAAACTTTATCAAGCAGTTTGCGGGAGATTTGACCGTTGTAAATCTGTTCGGAGCAGGCGACTATATACCCATTCAGGACGAAGATATGGGGATAGCAGATCAATCCGTCCGGATAACCGGATTTACGCGAGACCTTCTAAGGCCTTATAAATACGCCATCACTCTCGGCGGATCCGTAACCAAAAGCATATACAACAGGCTGATTGCCGACCAGATGATAATTGATCAGATAATTGAGATAAACAACCTTGCCGATCCATCAAAGGCACGCCGGAACTGGAGAGCCAGCCAGGAAGTTTTATCCATGGTATTTGATCCGGAAGGGGATTATTACAGCGAAAAAATAAAGCCGGCAAGCATAGAGACCAATATGCTTCAAGTAGGCGCAAAATCCATGCAATTCGTTTTACAGAATGTCATTTTTGAGCCCAACTACCAAAGTAACCCGAATTATATACGGATAAGCGGCGGAAGCCTGGTTCATTACACCATTGAAGAAACTATCCGTAGCTGGACTTTTTCGGCCGTTGAATTTAGTAATCTTGTAAGCAATACGGCCTATTATATTTATGCCCGTTGCCAGCGAAATGGAAACACGGGAAGTATACTGCTTGATACCACGCAAAGGAAAGTAGAATATGAAGCCACTTTTTACACCTTTTGGATAGGCGTTCTTAACAGCGTCGTTACAGACGACGGAGGACTACGCCCCGCTCGCCTCATTTCACTGACATACGGAAGTACTACAATCAATGGACGGTTTATCAAAACCGGAAGAATTTTGAGCAGTGGGGGAAGTGATACTTATTTTGACCTTGATAATGGGGAAATAGGCGGGAAAATTGTTTTCAAGGCCGGCTCATCCGGTTATCAGAATATTATTGATGCGCCTGATTTGTCCGCATACGATGAAGCCGTGAACTATATAGACAACGTTTTACCCGCTTCCATAGAACGATTACAGGCGCAGATAGACGATACTATTGAATCGTGGTTTTACCACTACAATCCTACGCTGTCAAATATACCTGCTTCGGATTGGACAACATCGGATGATAAGGAAAAACATCTTGACGACACGTTTACAAACCTTGATACCGGGCAGTCATGGCGCTTTACAAAGAATAGCAATAACGTCTATTCCTGGACGCTTATGGCAGATACGGCGGCTTCCGAAGCTTTGGTTTTGGCAGGAAAGGCGCAAGACACGGCAGACGGGAAAAGGCGCGTGTTTACAGGTACTCCATATCCCCCCTATGACGTCGGAGACCTTTGGGTACAGGGAACGAGCGGCGATTTGATGCGATGCGCCACATCCCGGTTAAGCGGGAGTTACGTGGCGTCCGATTGGGTTAAAGCCGTTAAGTATACAGACGATACGGCGGCAAGCAACGCTTACAGCAGGGCAAGCAGCGCTCTTTCAGCAGCCGAAGCGGCGTCTAACGCAGCCAATTCAGCGTCATCAGTAGCGGGTTCAGCACAAAGCGCTGCAAATATGGCGGCGAGAGTATTTTATAACCCGTCAGCCCCCACATCCGGAATGAAGACAAACGATTTATGGGTTAACGGTTCTTTAATATACCGGTATAACGGTTCTTCGTGGGTAAATGCAGATAAATACGATGTGCAGATGACAATTGTGAATGGCGGGCTTGTTTCTACCGGAGCAATTGTGTTTGGGCAGACAGGGGGAATGGCGGCAACCGGCAGCGTCCGTATATGGAGCGGCGGTAGCAACGGTGTTGTAGGCAGCGGCACATTTAGAGTTCTGAGCACAGGAGCGGTATATGCCCGTAATTCAGTCAATATAGAAGATCCAAACGGACGTATTGTCTGCGGATTGTCAAGCGATGGCACAACAGACGGTTCATCACTTGACAATCCCGGTTCAATACGTATTTGGGCAGGAGGCACAAGCGCAAGCAGCGGGAAATTCAGGGTTACTCAATACGGTTATGTGTTCGGAGTTCAATTTATAACAAACGGATTGAAAGGCCGGATGGATGATGTTGGTTTTCAGTTTGGCGATTATGGCGATAGTAATCCCTATGCTTATTTACACACCAATAACAATCCGCTGTTTAGGCTTAGATCAAATTATACGCCGTTTGAAGTTATTTATAGCGGCGGACTTGCAGGTACGGCAATCAATATCACGAATACGGGTGACAATGGTTATTTCCAGCTTGGATTTTATCGCTATTCGTCTGAAAGCATTGCCAGGCCAACGATACGCTGGACAACGCCAATTTACTCAAATCACCTTCCAAACAGAACAAAACGAAACGTATGCTGGGATGAAAGTTCAGGATACATGTATGTTGAATAATAATCATTTTAAAAACTAATAATATGAAACTGAATTTAAAAGACAGGTTAATAATCCTGAAAACCCTTTTGCCGCAGTACGACACAAGGCAAAATATCATTCTCAAAAACTCCGTATCCGGTAAAATACAGCTTTCCCCACAAGAGGAGTCGCTTTTAATGTATACAAACGTGGGTAATAATCAGTATGAAATAGGTTTTAAAACCGTTGACGCAATCACTGCAACAATTGACGTTTCTTTTACAGAAGAAGAACAGAAGTATTTAAAACAAAGAGTGGAATTTATTGACGGAAACGGAATGTTTTCCGCGGAAACCATCGATACATACGACAAAATCACTAATAACTAAATATTTATTATTATGGGACTTTTAATAGGAGTAGGAAACACAATGCCTCAGTTTCCGTATAATTACTATTACGGCGTTGAGATAGATACCGTAGTAGCCAATCCGAAATTAACACGGATCGGTCGCCCCGAATTACATGTATCGTTACCCATCCAGAGCCGTATGCGGCGCTGTTTGCTGAAAGATGACGGAACTGTAAATTACTACCTGCACGCCAACGACAGCGCTTTGCGGGATACGGGAGCAGCCGCCGACCTTTCAGGAGCCGCCGGGCAAGTAATGGTAGAAATACCCGACCATTGGCGTAAATTTGAATTTGAGGGGACTAAATGGCGTGTATTCCTTTCGGAATTCCAATTACCGGGATTCCATTTAGTACCCAAATGCTACCGGTCTGCATACGAAGCCGCTATTGACCGTACTACAAGCGCATCCCCTAAGCTATGCAGCGTTGTAAACAAGGCCGTCGCATTTCGTGGCGGAAACAATAACACAGCGTATGACGGACAATCCAACAGTTTGCTGGGGACAGCCGGAACAAGCACGAGCCTGACAAATTTCCGCACGTATGCCAGGCGTCGCGGGACAGCCGGAAAAAGCGGAGCGGGTTGGAATTGCGACGTATATAACATTCAAAAGATTTGTTATTGGCTGTTTGTCGTTGAATACGCAACCATAAACAGCCAAACCGCATACAACGCGCAGCCGGACGCAAACGGATACAAGCAAGGCGGGTTAGGCGCAGGCGTAACCAATTTGGCAAGCGCGTCATGGAATACGTTCAATGGCTATAATCCTTTCATACCCTGCGGTTACACAAACAGTTTGGGAAATCGTACAGGATTGGTTGATTTTGCTATGCCGGCAGAGTACGGGACAGCCTTAACAACGCAAGTTCCGAGTTATCGCGGGATAGAAAATCCATTCGGACATACTTGGTCATGGACGGATGGATGCAAATGCAGGATTCAAAGCAATGACGGCGGCGGCCTTTCAGAGTTTTACGTTTGCAATGATCCGTCAAAGTTTCAGGATAGCAATTACAATGATTACGAACTGCGCGGAGTTTTGCCGCGTGCGGAAGGATATGTAAAGGAAATGCTAATAGGGGAATTTGGCGAAAACCTTCCCAAAATAGCATCAGGCGCAAGTTCATCTACATATTTCAGCGACTATTTCTATACCAGCCTGCCGGCT
The DNA here is from genome assembly GCA_031267775.1 of Tannerellaceae bacterium. Taxonomy (GTDB): domain Bacteria; phylum Bacteroidota; class Bacteroidia; order Bacteroidales; family Tannerellaceae; genus DFXE01. The sequence goes on along the minus strand of JAIRYL010000212.1, from coordinate 2,915 downwards.
ACCGGAGAGTCTATAAGAGGCGTCCTGTTTGGCGGCGCTGCGAATAACGGCGCGAATGCGGGTTTCGGTTGCGCGTCTACGTATTACGCGGCTTCGTCTACGTATGCGAATATCGGCTCTCGGCTTTGCTTTATCCCCGCATAACGTCACGCCGCGCCGCGGCCAAAAAAACAGAATTAATATAAATTAAAAATTATGGATACAAAACAAGACAATGACGATGGGAGTTTGTCATTTTTGAAAATCGAACCGGACAAAAACAACAGGCATTTTAATTGCCAGGAAACAACCCAGCAGAAATTAACGAATCTGTCATTTTGGGTTGTCGATTATCTGGATGAAGTGAAAACAAAATTCGGAGGTCACCGATTCCTTGTTAAAATCAAATACCGCATGGATGACAGCGATACGGAAGCGAAGAAATTCTTTACCAATTCCCAAGAGATAAAATATGTTTTGGGGAAAATAAAGGAATTAAAAGCGTTTCCCCGAAAGGTTACTATGAGAGCGTCGGGCACGAGATATTATTTTGAATGAATGATATAAAGGCTGTTTGCTTTTGAGGCGTCCTGTTTGGCGGCAATGCGAATAACAGCGCGAATGCAGGTTTCAGTTACGCGAATACGAATAACACGGCTTCGAATACGAATACGAATATCGGCTCTCAGCTATGCTAAGGAATTAAAAAGCAAAGGCCTTGCCACTTGGCAAAAAATAAATAATTGTTACGGGGTATTAGTAGGGTTTCCGAATATTCTCCAATAACCAGCAAAGCAAAGCAAATGAAAAGATTAGGTAATTTATATGAAAAGATTTGTTCCTTGGAAAACCTTATGTTAGCGGATGAAAAGGCCCGTAAGGGTAAACTACGTTCACATGGGGTTTTAAAGCATGATAAGAACAGGGAGCAAAACATACTTAAACTACGCGAAGCATTGATTTGCCACACTTTTAGAACATCAAAATACGATGTTTTTACAATTCACAAACCCAAAGAAAGGGAGATATACCGTTTACCTTATTATCCCGACCGCATAGTACACCACGCAGTTATGAATATCCTGGAACCCGTATGGGTTTCTATTTTTACGGAAGATACTTATAGCTGCATTAAGAATAAAGGGATACATGCAGCCGCTAAAAAGGTAAAAAAAGCGCTACATGATGACAAAGAAAGGACGAAATTTTGTCTGAAAATAGACATTCGTAAATTTTACCCTTCTATTAACCGCGATATTTTGAAAGGGATTATTCGCAGGAAAATAAAGGACGCCGAATTACTTTCTCTATTAGACGAGGTAATAGATTCTGCCGAAGGCGTACCTATTGGTAACTATTTAAGTCAATATTTCGCTAATCTGTATTTAGCCTATTTTGACCATTGGATGAAGGAAAAGAAAGGTATAAAATACTATTTCCGGTACGCTGATGATATAATAGTATTGCATCACAACAAACGATTTTTACATGATTTATTCCAGGACATGCAGGTATACTTTGCCGATCAGCTTAAACTTCAAATCAAAAATAATTGGCAGATTTTTCCCGTATCAGCGCGGGGAATTGATTTTGTCGGTTATGTATTTCACCATACGCACACTTTGCTTCGTAAAAGTATTAAGCAACATCTTTGCCATCGTTTGGCGCGGATAAACAGGCATAAGATTTTAACGGGAGCGGAGTTTAAACAAAATATTTGCCCATGGTGGGGATGGGCAAAGTATTGTAACAGCAGGAATTTAATTAATAAACTATCTAAAAAATCAAAGTATGAAATCAAATTCAGACGTTAGACCGCCCGTCCTTTTGGATTTGGGCGATGGAAGCTGGCATTACAATTACAATGTAAGGAAAGCGACTATTAAAAACGAAAGCGGAGAAGAAAAAACCGCCTTCGAGTACGAAACGGTACATATCTATGGCCACATAGATTATGAAACTCTTGCAAATGCGGTAATTGCAGAGAATTACAGCCCATCCGAAGAAACCGCATTAATCAATAAATATAATTCGTTCACTATGAAATTGTCCATTGACCAGGCGGATAAGGAAAAGTATGAAGCTTATTTGAAGAAAGTATCCGGTTTGAAAAGCAATATAAAAAAAGATTTGCGGGAATTGGGACTTATGGAACCGGAACCGGAACAAACGATTGAACAGGCAATTGCCGGAAGGATTGCGGAAATTGACGTATACGACAACAGCGACGAAGTAAACAGTTTTTTTGTCAACGGACAAAAAACATGGATTGACGCCGGAACCCGTTCCGTATTCCGCAATTCGATCGATTCAGCCGAATTATTGCAGGAAGAAACAATACAAATGCCAATAGCCGGAAATATTCTGACCGTTCCTGTTGTACAGGCAAAGTTTATGCTTGCAAAAATACAGCGGTATGCGGATAACGCCGCCATTGTAACGGCCGGGCACAAATTAGCCGTTTCAAAATTGCAAACCATTGCAGAAACTGATTCATATAATTACAAAACCGGCTATCCGGGAAAAGAATCTTTTAATGTATAACCACCAAATTATAATCTTATGACAACATTATTTTTTATTTCTTTAATTGCGTTTATTCTCGGCTTAACAGCCATTATAATGAAGTACGGAATACCGGAATCAATCAGTGAAAGTTATTACCTTCTGCCGGCTCGGATAAGCCTGCCGGTATTTTATGGATGGACTATTTTAGTGGCCATCCCACTGGTTATCTTTTGGCTTGATATTTCTGAAGGGACTGCGCAGGCGCCGATATTTTTTGGATGCGCTTTTTTAATGTTTGTAGGAGCGGCGGCTCCATTCAAAGACAGGGGTATGACAAAAAAGGTGCATTTTATAAGCGCCTCTCTTTGCGCGGCGCTTACCCAGCTTTGGATATTCATTTATACCCCGTTTTGGATTTTTTCATTAGC
>JAIRYL010000093.1 GCA_031267775.1 Tannerellaceae bacterium | reverse complement strand
GGATACCAATCTTTGATTGATATAAAAAATCCGTTGATTGAATATAAAAAATCCATGGATGGATGGCGACCAATCTTTGATGGATGGCGAAAAATCTTTGAGTAGATTTGGCGAAAAATGGCCTGAAAACGTCCCGCAGGGAAGCGGCCGAATCAAAAACAGACGTATTAATTGGCTGATTATAAGGGATATGAAAGCAGAAGGCAGAAAGCAGGAGGCAGAAGGCTTTCCGCTACCCGTAGAGACGCAATGCATTGCGTCTCTACCCCCAACCCCAATTAAATGGAGAATGGAGAATGGAGAATTAAAAAAGCTGAAAGCTGAATGGAGAAATTGCAAATGTATCAGACGCTTCTTGCATGGGTAAAATGCTTGCCGTGCATTTTTTGGGTTCGATTTATTTTAATTCTCCATTCTCCATTCTCCATTCTCCATTCAGTAAGTTCTCCATTCAGTAAGTTCTCCATTCAGTAAGTTGCGTCTGAATTGTCAGTTTAGCTGGTTTTGGCTATCTTTGCGTCTTCACTGTAAAATATTTTTAACTGACGCACATCCCGATACATACCAACAAGCGATTATATGAATAAAATTGTAAGTAAAGAATACTTCTCTGCCCATGTGGTAAAGCTGGAAGTGGAAGCGCCGCTGATAGCCCGTTCGCGTAAAGCCGGCCATTTTGTTATTGTAAAAACAGGGGAAAAGGGCGAACGTATCCCCCTGACTATTGCAGGAGCCGATCTGGAAAAAGGAACGATTACGCTGGTTATTCAGGCGGTGGGCGGATCGTCCAGAAAAATATGCGCGCTGCGTGTGGGCGACGAAATTACCGACCTGGCAGGCCCTTTGGGACGGGCCACGCATATTGAGAAAGCAGGAACCGTGGTTTGCGCCGGCGGAGGCGTAGGCGTGGCTCCGCTCATGCCCATTGTAGAAGCGCTGCATCAGGCAGGCAACCGGGTAATTGCCGTACTGGCGGCCCGCAGCAAGGAGCTGGTCATCCTGGAAGAACAGATGCGCCTGCATTCCGACGAAGTAATCGTTATGACAGACGACGGCTCGTATGGCAGGAAAGGACTGGTAACAGACGGCGTAGAAAGCGTTATCAACCGGGAGAAGGTAGATTTGTGCGTTACGATAGGCCCGGCCATTATGATGAAGTTTGTATCTGCCCTGACAAAAAAATACGCCATCCCTACCGTAGCATCTCTCAATACGATTATGGTAGACGGTACGGGCATGTGTGGCGCCTGCCGCGTTACGGTGGGAGGAAAGATAAAATTTGTTTGCGTGGACGGGCCTGAATTTGACGCCCATCAGGTAGACTTTGACGAAATGCTTATGCGCCTTGGCGCATACAGGGATATAGAAAAAAAATAAGGAAGGAAGGAAATCATGACGACTGAAGAACAGATAGCCATCCGCCGCGCCGAACCCTGGCGCGAAGAATTGCGGAAAAGCGTCAAAGCGAAAGATCGCTCAAACATGGAACGGGTACGGATGAACGAACTCGACGCAGCCCGACGCAGCCATACGAATGAAGAGGTAAACGCCGGATTAACCCTTGGGCAGGCAAGAAAGGAAGCGCAACGCTGCCTGGATTGCGCCAAACCGGCCTGTATGGAAGGATGCCCGGTAAGTATTAATATCCCCACATTTATAAAATACGTGGAAGCCGGCGAAATTTTGGAAGCGGCTAAGGTGTTAAAAGAAACAAGCTCCCTTCCGGCCGTATGCGGCCGCGTCTGTCCGCAGGAAAAACAGTGCGAGGCGCGGTGTATTCATCTCAAGATGAAGAAAGAGGCCGTAGCTATCGGCTACCTGGAACGTTTTGCCGCCGATTATGAACGGACAAGCGGACACGTTTTTATTCCCGAACCGGATCGACCGAATGGCGTTAAAATAGCGGTGGCCGGTTCAGGGCCTGCCGGACTGTCTTTTGCCGGAGCGATGGCAAAATCGGGTTACCGCGTCACGGTATTCGAAGCCTTGCACGAAATAGGAGGCGTACTTAAATACGGTATCCCCGAATTTCGCCTGCCAAACGAAATAGTGGACGTAGAAATCGACGTTTTAAAACGAATGGGCGTAACCTTTTTGACGAATTGCATTATTGGCAAAACCATTACGTATGAAGATTTACGCAACGACGGCTTCAGGGGTATCTTTGTGGCCAGCGGCGCCGGACTGCCCAACTTTATGAATATACCGGGCGAAAACCTGACAGGCGTAATGTCGTCTAACGAATACCTTACGCGCGTAAACCTGATGGATGCGGCCAGCCCGGAAAGCGACACGCCGGTTTTAACGGGTAAGAAAGTAGCGGTTATCGGAGGAGGCAATACGGCTATGGATTCTGTCCGAACCGCGCTCCGTTTGGGCGCGGAACGTTCCATGCTTGTTTATCGCCGCAGCGCCGAAGAAATGCCGGCCCGTATGGAAGAGGTAAAACATGCCAGAGAAGAGGGCGTAGAATTCCTTACGCTCTACAATCCCCTTGCATACATTGGCGACGCGCAAGGCCGCGTGAAACAAATGCGTTTGCAGAAAATGGCCTTGGGCCAAGCCGACGCTTCGGGACGCCGACGCCCCGTACCTGTAGAAGGAGCTATTGAAACAATCGAGGCGGACGAAGTAATCGTGAGCATAGGCGTATCGCCTAATCCGCTTATCCCAAGCGCTTTCCGGGGATTAGACGTAAGCAAGCGGGGTACTGTTGTCGTAAATGAATCGACTATGCAATCGTCTTTATGCGACGTATATGCCGGAGGAGATATCGTTCGCGGAGGAGCCACCGTTATCCTGGCTATGGGCGACGGGCGCAGAGCCGCCGCCGCCATGCATGAACGCCTGAAGATTATTAACCGGCAATAACGGAACCGGCCGTTTCAAACCGTTTTTATTAATAAATCCAATATATGACATTTGGAACAGTAAATGCGCATAATTGCAGCTTCATTCTGATTTTTTTTGTCTATATTTGGTAAATAGTAAAACTCAACTGAAACAGTATGAAAATTGCATTGTTATTGAGAAGCAAGAAACAGCCAAAGAATGAAAATGAAATTGGACAGGCTGTGGTATTTAGTGTTGAAAAAGACAAGGTAATAGGCGTTGAAAACGAAACGCCGCCATTGAAGGACGTAAAAGCGTTAGCATCCTGGGCGCTGACTAAAAAGGTAAAGGAGATATACTCCCCTTCTGTAGACGAACAGCTCCGTATCTTTTGTAAAGCTCTTGGCATAAATGTAAGAGGATACGATGAACTGTCGGACGACAGGCTGTTCCAAACGTTTATTTTGTAACCAGTTAAAAGAATAACTCATTAAAAACCGATTATCAGGGAAAAACGCCCGCGATAACCGGTTTTTATATTTTTACGGCCTCCGCCCGCGACAACCCACGCACGGCGCTAACTCGCCCCTGAAACGTTTTTCCACCAGATGATGAAGGCGTTCTTTCAACCCGTCTAAACGGACATGATCTACCACGTCGGCCGTAAAGGCTACGCTCAGCATCATACGCGCTTCATCTTTAGGAATACCGCGACTTTGGAGATAAAACAAGGCGCTTTCGTCCATCTGCCCGGTTGTCATCCCATGCGAACATTTCACGTCATCTGCATAAATCTCCAGTTGAGGCTTGCTGTACATACGCGCTTCGCGGGTAACCAGTAAATTCCGGTTGGTTTGATAAGCCGCCGTCTTTTGCGCGCCTTCCTTTACTAAAATACGTCCGCTGAAAGCGCCGGCCGAATGGTCGTTCAATACATTTTTAACCAATTCGGCGCTGGTACAGTTCGGCACGGCATGCGTAATATGGCTATACATATCAACCTGCTGTTCCTTATCAAGAATAGACATGCCGCAAAGAGTAGCCTCGGCGTATTCTCCGTTTAATTCGATATAATAGTTATTCCGGGTCAGGCCGTTCGTCAACGTTATTCCATTAAGCAACACATTACTGGAGGCTTCCTGCTTTACATGGAAAGAAGCAAAACGCGTGGTAGACCGGCTGCTTTCTTCCAGATCGTAAAAATCAAAACAAGCCTCCTCTCCCGCAAAAATCTCGACAACTTCCGTAGCCAGAAACTTCACGTCGTCTATGCTATGATCGCATACCAACAGCTTAGCTTGCGAACGAGGCTCCAGTATCGCCAGTATCCGGCGGTTTGCCATAACGTTCACATCGCTGCGGAAAATATTAACTGCCTGTATCGGTTTTTCTACCGTCACCCCTTCCGGCACGTAAACGACAAATCCATCTTGCGCCAACATCGTATTCAAGGCTATTATTCCATCCCGTCCGGCCGCCGCTTTTGCATAATACCGTCCGGCAATATCCGGATATTGTTCGGAAAAAGCCTTCAACCCTCCCACGTATACGCCTTCCGGCCATTTCACCTCAGGCTTTACTTTATCATAAAACGAATCGTTCACCATAAAATAAAGCGCCGTGCTCAGATTAGGCACGTCGCACCGGAATACATCATACGGATTCACCGGCACGTCAATCCGGTTCAGGTTAATGCCATAATCAGGGATGAAAGCCTGCGCCACATCCGTATGCTTATAGTCTTCGCACGTTGCCGAAGGGAAACCGAATCGTTCAAAATCCGCCAACGCGCCCGTCCGGTATTTATTTAATACCTCCGACGAGCGTTTCCGTATCAGACTTTCATATCGAGTAAACAAATCGATATACTGTTGTTCTGCTTTCATATTTATTCGCCGGCTTCGGTTTTCAACCAGTCATAGCCTTTCTTTTCCAATTCTATCGCTAATTCGGGGCCTCCCGTTTTAATAATCCGCCCTTTATACAATACATGCACTACATCCGGTTTGATATAATCCAGCAATCGCTGATAATGCGTAATAACAAGGGTGGTATTTTGGGGCGTCCGCAACGAATTTACGCCATTCGCCACAATCCGTAAAGCATCTATATCCAAGCCGCTGTCCGTTTCGTCAAGAATAGCCAGTTTCGGTTCCAGCATAACCATCTGGAAAATTTCATTCCGTTTTTTTTCTCCTCCCGAAAATCCCTCGTTTACGCTGCGCCCCGTAAGCTTGCTGTCCATATCTACAATAGCCCGTTTCTCCCGCATCAGCTTCAGGAAGTCTGTGGCCGAAACAGGTTCAAGGTTGTTATATTTGCGGTGTTCGTTTACGGCTGCACGCATAAAGTTTACCATGCTTACGCCCGGTATCTCTACCGGATACTGAAAACTAAGAAAGATACCTTCCCTGCTCCTGTCTTCCGGCGAAAGTTCGAGCAAGTTTTTCCCCTGATAAAGAACGGTTCCTTCCGTAACTTTAAAAGCGGGATGCCCTACCAATACGCTGCTCAACGTACTTTTACCGGAACCGTTCGGCCCCATAATGGCATGAATCTCCCCTTTATTTACCGAGAGGTTAATCCCTTTTAATATTTCCCTGCCGTTTATACCGGCATGCAAGTTTTTTATTTCTAACAACATGTTATTCACCATTCGCGTTAATCATTCCATTTATCCTACATTTCCTTCCAATGAGATAGACAATAGTTTTTGAGCCTCCACGGCAAACTCCATCGGCAATTTATTCATTACCTCTTTTGCGTAGCCATTCACAATCAGTCCAACGGCTTCTTCGGTGGATATTCCCCGCTGATTACAATAAAACAATTGTTCCTCGCTGATTTTACTTGTGGTAGCTTCATGTTCTATAATGGCCGTTTCATTCTGTATCTCTGCATACGGAAATGTATGTGCTCCGCACGTAGAACTGAGCAGTAAACTGTCGCACTGACTGTGATTCCGCGCTCCTTCGGCGCGCGGAGATACCTTCACCAACCCCCGATAACTGTTTTGACTGCATCCGGCAGAAATACCTTTCGATACAATCCGGCTTCTGGTATTTTTTCCAAGATGAATCATTTTAGTTCCGGTATCTGCCTGTTGATGATTATTTGTTACCGCAACAGAGTAAAACTCTCCGGTCGAATCGTCTCCGGCCAGAATACAACTGGGATATTTCCAGGTTATGGCAGATCCTGTTTCAACCTGCGTCCAGGAGATTTTACTTCCTTTCCCTTTACAAAGTCCGCGCTTGGTAACAAAATTATAAATACCCCCTTTCCCTTCCTTATCGCCCGGATACCAATTCTGCACCGTAGAATATTTTACTTCCGCCTGTTCTTTAGCAATAATTTCGACGATTGCCGCATGAAGCTGATTCTCGTCGCGCATGGGAGCCGTACATCCTTCCAGATAACTGACATACGATTCATCGTCGGCCACCAGAAGCGTTCGTTCAAACTGTCCGGTATTCTTTGCGTTTATACGGAAATAAGTACTCAATTCCATCGGACAACGCACCCCCTTGGGTATATAAACAAAGGAACCGTCTGAAAAAACGGCCGAGTTCAACGCGGCAAAAAAGTTATCCCGGTAACCCACTACGGTGCCCAGATATTTCCGGATCAAATCCGGATGATGTTGCACAGCCTCGCTAAATGAAGAAAAGATAATACCTTTTTCAGCCAGCACATCCTTAAAAGTCGTCTTTACGGATACGCTATCCATCACAGCGTCTACCGCCATGCCAACCAACTGTTTTTGCTCCTGTAACGAGATTCCTAACTTATCAAACGTTTTCAGTAATTCGGGATCGACTTCGTCCAGCTTTTTGGGGCCTTTTTTTCTCCTGGGCGCCGCATAATAAATGATATCCTGATAATTAATCGGCGGAATTGTCAGATGCGCCCAGGCAGGCGTTTCCATCGTTAACCAATGGCGGTATGCCTTCAACCTGAATTCCAACAACCACTCCGGTTCCTTTTTTTTAGCAGATATGATACGGACAATCTTCTCGTCTAATCCTTTATGAATCGTTTCCGTATCGACGTCGGTAACAAATCCGTATTTATAATCGTTCGTTGTTACTTCGTCAATAATTTTATTTGAGTCTTGCATAGCGCCATGAATATAAAAATAGTTATTCCTCTATAGAAAATAAGCCGGAAGGATAAATGACCGGGATAATCTGCTTAACCGGATTATAAAACCGCGACTCCACTTTAGATTCCACAGAAATGAGCGCCGATTTCCTGTCGGCAATCTCGATCAAATTTAACGACAGACTGGTAAAAACAATCATAAGCAATAAGCCAAGTATTCCGCCGGCCAGATGATTTAATATGCTTAAAGGCGTAACGTCAATTACCTTATGTACTATTTCGCCTGCCAGCAATAATAGTCCGACAATTAAAAGAAATCCTAAAATATAGCTGAGAATCGTTACGCCCTGTTCAGGCGCCCACCCCCAGGAGAGGATATATCCTTTTAACCAGGCGGCTACTTTCCCGCATAAGAATATAGCTATCGCCAGGGCTATAAGCGAAACAACCTGTTTGACAACTCCATCAAACAGGCCTTTCATTAATCCTATGGTTGCCAGACACACCAGAACAATGTCTAACCAATTCATTTTCATATCTTATAAAGATTTTTTCACTTCTATCTCCTCATAGGCTTCAATCATATCGCCTATTTTAATATCATTATATCCGGCAATATTCAAACCGCATTCATATCCAAAAGAAACCTCTTTCACATCCTCTTTAAACCGCTTCAGCGATCCCAAGTCGCCGGTATAGATCACAATACCGTCGCGAATCAGATGGATTTTATTGTTTCGTTTCATTTTACCTTCCTTCACCATACATCCGGCCACCGTACCCACTTTGGTAATTTTGAAAACTTCGCGCACTTCGACAAGGGCGGTAATTTCTTCTTTCATTTCCGGGGCAAGCATACCCTCCATCGCGCTCTTTACCTCTTCTATCGCATTATAAATAATAGAGTATAAACGTATTTCCACGCCATCTTTATCCGCCAGTCGCCGGGCAGACTGCGAAGGACGTACCTGGAAACCTATAATGATAGCGTCGGAAGCGGCTGCCAGAACAACGTCCGATTCGGAAATCTGCCCTACCGCTTTATGTATCACATTTACCTGTATCAGTTCGGTAGAAAGACGGATCAGGGAGTCCGACAAGGCCTCTACAGAACCGTCCACGTCGCCTTTTACAATAACGTTCAGTTCCTGGAAGCTACCTACGGCTATACGGCGTCCAATATCGTCGAGCGTCAACATTTTCTGCGTGCGCAATCCCAGTTCGCGTTGTAACTGTTCGCGGCGTCCGGCTATTTCACGAGCCTCCTGGTCTGTTTCCAGCACATTAAACGTATCGCCTGCCTGCGGCGCGCCATTCAATCCTAAAATCAACATGGGTTCCGAAGGGCCGGCTGTATCTTTCCGCTGATTACGTTCGTTAAACATGGCCTTAATGCGTCCGAAATGCGTACCTGCCAGCACCACGTCGCCTGTTTTCAACGTTCCGTTCTCTACCAGTATAGTCGCTACATATCCGCGTCCTTTATCCAGCGAAGATTCAATAATAGAACCGGTCGCTCTCAATTTAGGATTCGCTTTCAATTCAAGCATATCGGCTTCGAGCAATACCTTTTCCAATAATTCTTCTATTCCAACCCCCTTTTTGGCCGAGATTTCCTGGCTTTGGTATTTACCGCCCCAGTCTTCCACCAAATAATTCATATTGGCCAGCTCTTCCTTAATTTTTTCAGGATTGGCGCTTGGTTTATCTACTTTGTTAATAGCAAATACAATCGGCACGCCCGCAGCCGAAGCATGATTGATGGCCTCTACCGTCTGCGGCATCACATTATCGTCGGCCGCCACAATAATAATGGCCAGATCCGTTATTTTCGCGCCCCGCGCGCGCATAGCGGTAAACGCTTCGTGTCCCGGCGTATCCAGGAAAGTAATCCGCCGTCCGCTCTGTATTTTCACATTATAGGCGCCTATATGCTGGGTAATTCCTCCGGCTTCTCCGGCAATTACATTTGCGTTACGAATATTATCAAGTAAGGACGTTTTTCCATGGTCTACATGCCCCATCACCGTTACGATAGGCGGACGGGAAACCCAATCCTCCTCGTTGTCGGCCTCGTCTGTTTTAATAGCTTCTACCACTTCTGCGCTCACGTACTCTGTTTTAAAATCAAATTCTTCCGCTACAATATTAATCGTTTCGGCGTCTAAGCGTTGATTAATAGAAACCATAATCCCAATACTCATACAGGTAGCAATAACCTGCGTAACCGGAATATTCATCATATTGGCCAAGTCGTTCGCCGTAACAAACTCCGTTAGTTTCAACACTTTGCTTGCCTGTTCTTCCAGCTCCATCAGCTCGTGTTCGCGTTGTAAGGCCGCATCGCGTTTATCGCGACGGTATTTGGCCCCCTTACTGCTTTTACTCCCTTTATGCGTAAGCCGGGCCAGCGTTTCTTTTATTTGTTTTTGCACATCCTCTTCGCTAATCTCTGCTTTTACCGGTTTACGCAAGCGGTTTTTGCCGCGGTCGTCTCTGTGTGCGCGCGAAAAATTAGTTCCGGGCGTATTGTTGATATCCACGCGATCCTTCTTAATCCGTTTCCGTTTCTTCTTCCCGTCTTTATCTTTATCTGCGTTTTCAGTCGCCGGTTTTGCCGGCGCCGTACCTGTCTTCGCGCCATCTTTAGGCCCTTTAAAGGGTTGAGAAGGGCTTGGCTGGGCGGGTTTGGTTGCGGTAAACTTTTCGCGCTGCTTTTCATTCCGTTCTTTCTTTCGCTCTTCTTTCGTTTTCTTTTTAGGGCGAGTAGACTGGTTAATGGCAGAAAGATCTATTTTACCTGTAACCTTAATGTTTGATTTGATTTTTGGCGTATTAATCCGGAACGGCGCGTTATCCGCCTCTTTATCCCGGTTTTCTACCAAGTCGGGTTCTACTTCCTCGTCAGGCTCTTCTTTTGCTACATTTGTAACAGTCGGTTCAGGAAGTTCCTTTTCTTCTTCTTTCACAATTTCTTTATTTACTTCTACAGGAGTTGTCTCTTTTGTCTCGACAGGTTCAATCTTTTCATCCGAAAAGACAGGAACTTCAACTACTTCTTCTTCCGGTTTTTCCGCTAGGGGCTGTTTTTCCACAATAATTGGAGAAGGTATCGCTTTCTTCGGCCGATTCAGTTCTATTTTACCTTTTGTAACAATTTTCGGTTTAAATTCTTCGGGAACTTCCGTTTTAATTTCTTCCGGCTCCTTTTCTTTCGCTATTTCAGGTTTAGGGAGAGGCGCTTCCTTCGCCTTCGGCCTTTGAAACAAATACTCGCGCTCTTGCGGCGATAAATTTTTCCCAAATTCTTTTACGAGCAAAGTAAGCTGTTCTTCACTAATTCTCGTATTCGGGTTACTTTCTACCAGGTGGCCATTCTTTTGAAGAAAGTCTACTACCGTAGAAAGCCCTACATTTAAGTTTCTTATTACTTCTTTTAATTTTACAGGCATATTTAACTTTGTCGTAATGCTTTTTTAGTCATTTGTCTCATCATCTTCAAATTCGGCAGACAATATACCCAGCACGTCGTCTACTGTCTGTTCTTCAAGGTCGGCCCGTTCGATAATTTCTTCCCGACTCATGGCCAGTACATTTTTCGCCGTATAGCAACCTATGTTTTTCAGCGCGTCAATTACCCAGCTATCAATTTCGTCGGCAAATTCATCCAGATAGATATCTTCTTCGTCCGCAGTGTCTATATCGCGGAATACGTCAATGATATAGTCTGTCAGCATGCAGGCCAGCTTAATATTCAAACCGCCTTTCCCAATGGCCAGCGATACTTCTTCAGGGCGAAGATAAACCTCTGCTTTTTTGCGTTCTTCTTCCTTCTCCGTCACTTCTTTGTAGACACGTATGGAAGATACCTTTGCGGGGCTTAACGCGCGTTGAATAAACAAGGCGTCGTTTGTCGTATAATTAATCACATCGATATTTTCGTTTCTCAACTCGCGAACGATACCATGTATACGCGAACCTTTCATCCCGACGCAAGCGCCTACCGGGTCAATCCGGTCGTCGTACGATTCAACGGCTACTTTGGCTCTTTCTCCGGGAATACGGGCAATGGCTTTTATCGTAATCAGCCCGTCGTGAATTTCCGGAACTTCCAGCTCAAACAGTCGTTGCAAAAAGACGTTATCTGTTCGCGAAAGCGTAATTTTCGGATTATTATTGATATTATCCACTTTCTGCACAATCGCCCGGACTGTTTCTCCTTTACGGTAAAAATCTGTGGGAATCTGCTCTGTCTTAGGAAGTAAAAGTTCATTGCCTTCATCGTCCAGCAAGAGAATTTCTTTCTTCCAAACCTGATAAACTTCGGCCGCTATAATCTGGCCTGTTTTTTCTTTATATTTTGCCAATAAGCTGTCTTTCTGTAATTCAAGAATTTTTGAGGACAATGTTTGACGCAGATTTAAGATAGCGCGACGCCCGAATTTAGCAAAATGTACTTCATCCGTAATTTCCTCTCCAATCTCGCTGTCCGGTACAATTTTACGGGCTTCCGTCAACGTAATTTGCAGGTTAGGGTCTTCAAGTTCCTGATCAGCTACAGCCACGCGGTTTCTCCATATCTCAAAATCTCCTTTTTCAGGATTGATAATCACGTCATAATTTTCATCTGTACCAAACATTTTAGCGATTACATTGCGGAACGAATCCTCCAATACGCTAATCATCGTTTCTTTATCAATATTTTTTAAGTCCTTGAATTCTGCAAGGGTGTCAATCATGCTGACTATTTCCTCTCTTTTGGCCATATTTTTCTTTTCTTACTTGAATCTTATTAAATACTTCGTATATTTTATCTCATCATACGCGTAACATTGTTCTTCTTCAACCGTTGTTTTCCGTTTTGCCCCTTCAAGCTTCACTTTCTTCTCGATAGCAAGCGCGATTCCTTTTTCGTTGGCGGATTTCAAAATTCCCGTCAATTTTACGCCGCTTTTCAACAGCGCTTCCACCTCGTTACCCACATTTTTAAGATATTGCCTAAGCGTCTTAAAGGGCGAAGTTAGCCCTGCCGAACTTACTTCCAGTTCAAAATCTTCTTCATCGCGGTTGAGATGCGACTCCAGGTATTGGCTCAACGCAACGCAATCGTCTATACCTGCCGCCTGATCGTTATCGATCTCGACAACGATGAGATTCCCCGGTTTGATAATTACGTCCACCAAATAGTTATCCGACGCCGTCAGGTTGTCTTCAACAAGCCGTACTATTTTCTCTCGTTCAATCATAACTCGCATTTGTCAGAACAAAAGGAGGGGACTACCCGCCCCCTCCTCATCTTCTCTGTAATCGGCGGCAAATATACAACTAATCAATAACTTTGCAAAATAATCTACTTTTTTATTTCAGACAAATACATTATTCGGAGTTGTCTGGGAGCGCCTGACGCTATCCCCCAATCGCTACGCTTCATTGGGGGTTATTAATATTCAGACCTGCGGTCTGCGGGGCTGTATCTATTTTATATGAAAATTTGCTAAGTAACGTGAAATAAATAATATATAATGGTTTTTCTGTCCCTGACGGGACAAATGTTAATAACCCCCAGTGAAGCGTAGCGACTGGGGGGTAGCATGATACCTCCTCCCTCTCCGTCAACCCGGAGGGTTGAATATCTGTACTCGCTGGCGACGGCGTCGCGACGACGATGGTAAGATAAAACGGTCGATTAATTTAACGCAAATTTAGGAATTAAATTATAAACTCAAACGCTTTCCGGATTATAAAATAAACCGGCTTATTCAATTTATTTTCAACCGATAACTTAAACGCGGCGCAAGACGGCCGCCACAGCCCCCAACGCCCCGTACCCTGCTGAAATTAATCGACCGTTTTTATTGAACTTCTTTGTCGCCGCGCTTACAAATACTGCATAATTCCTGAAAAAAAGTACCCCCCGTATCCTGAAAAAGGATGCGGGGGGTAACGAGGCGTTTTTTACGGCGCAACCCGTATTTTCTGATTTTTAAAACAAGCTCCAGGCAACGGTTAATCCGGCCATAACGATGGCTACCATACTCATCAGTTTGATCAGGATATTGAGGCTGGGGCCTGAGGTGTCTTTAAACGGATCGCCTACGGTATCGCCTACTACGGTAGCTTTATGCACTTCGCTTCCTTTTCCGCCGAAGTTGCCTTCTTCCACATGTTTTTTGGCATTATCCCAGGCGCCTCCCGCGTTGGCCATAAAGATGGCCAGCACAAAGCCTGTGCTTAATCCGCCAATCAGCAACCCCACTACGCCCGGGACGCCGAAAATAAACCCTGTTACAATCGGCGCTATAATGGCCAGTAAAGAAGGAAGCACCATTTCGCGCTGCGCTCCTTTGGTTGAGATTTGCACGCAGCGGGCATAATCGGGTTCTGTTTCTCCGGTTAGTATGCCTTTGATTTCGCGGAACTGCCGGCGCACTTCTTCCACCATATTGGCGGCAGCCCGTCCTACGGCGTTCATGGTTAGTCCGCAGAATAAAAAGGCCATCATGGAACCGATAAACACGCCCACCAATACTTTGGGGTTGAGCAGGGTAACGTCGTAATAATACATAAAATCAGTAAACGAAGCCTTGCTTATTTCGATAGTCCGTCCGTCTACAAATTCCAGTACGGTATGTCCCAGACGGATAAGGCCAATCTTTATTTCTTCAATATACGAAGCCAGCAGCGCCAAACCCGTTAAGGCGGCCGAGCCAATGGCAAAACCTTTTCCTGTTGCGGCGGTTGTATTTCCCAGCGAGTCGAGCGCGTCGGTACGTTTGCGCACTTCCGGGCCCAGTCCGGACATTTCGGCATTGCCGCCCGCATTATCGGCAATGGGGCCGTAGGCGTCGGTTGCCAGGGTAATACCCAGTGTAGAAAGCATCCCCACGGCGGCAATCCCTATGCCGTATAATCCCATGCCCACATTAGCAAAATCGAATCCGGAAGCAAACAGAAAGGCGCAGATAATACCTGCCGCAACGGCTAAAACAGGGATAGCGGTAGAAAGCATGCCCAGGCCAAGCCCCGAAATAATAACGGTAGCCGGGCCTGTTTTTCCGGCCTCGGAAACGCGCTGCGTGGGTTTATAGGATTGCGACGTATAATATTCGGTAGACTGTCCGATAACGATCCCCACCAGCAGTCCTACGATAACCGAGCCGCTAATCCACGCCCAATTGTCTATCCCCAATAAATAAAGAATGACAAAGGTTGCCACGGCAATCAAGGCCGAACTCAGATTCGTTCCCAGCGATAAGGAGCGCAAGAGTTTTTTTATGCCGGCGTTTTCTTTTGTCTGCACGGTAAACACGCCTAAGATAGATAATACAATCCCCACGGCGGCAATGAGCATAGGCGCAACAACAGCCTTGTACTGAAGCTCTACGCTACCGGTAGAAACAAAAGCCGCCGCGCCTAAAGCCGCCGTAGCCAGGATAGACCCGCAATACGATTCGTACAGGTCGGCTCCCATACCGGCTACGTCGCCTACGTTGTCGCCTACGTTGTCGGCAATCGTTGCAGGGTTTCTCGGATCATCTTCCGGTATGCCGGCTTCCACCTTTCCTACCAGGTCGGCTCCCACATCCGCCGCTTTGGTGTAGATGCCTCCTCCCACGCGCGCAAACAGCGCCTGTGTAGAAGCGCCCATGCCAAAGGTAAGCATGGTGGTGGTTATGATGGTAAGTTTATGCGTAGGGTCTATTGCTTCGGCCGGGATACAAGCGTTTAGCAGCAGATACCAGAAAGAGATATCCAGCAGTCCCAGCCCTACCACTACCAGCCCCATGACGGCGCCGCTGCGGAAAGCCACCTTCAAGCCTTTGTTAAGCGACTGGCTTGCCGCGTGAGCCGTACGCGCCGAAGCATAAGTTGCCGTTTTCATACCTAAAAACCCGGCTAACCCGGAAAAGAAACCGCCTGTAAGGAAAGCTACGGGCACCCATTCGTTTTGCACATGAAAAACAAAAGCCATCATAGCAAAAAGAATAACCAGCGCTAAAAAAATAAAAGCGACAATCTTATACTGTTGCTTTAAATACGACATAGCCCCCGCTCGCACATGCGAGGCTATTTTGGCCATCAATGGGGTTCCTTCACTCTCTTTCATCATCTGCCGGAAAAAATACCAGGCAAACAGTAATGCCACGATAGACGCGACAGGTACAATCCAAAAAATATTTGTCACCATAAGAAAAAATTTAAATTTACTTTTTGCGAATGTAAGAAAAAGAAGAAACAAATAAACAATGCTTCGGCATATTAATGTTTCTTTACTAAAAAAAGCGCATCTTTGACCTGAATTTAATTCACGAATATACCGGAAATGAAGAAAAGCAGTTCAAAAAAGAAATACAATTTGGGATTGGCGTTAAGCGGAGGAGGGGCCAAAGGCTTTGCCCATGTAGGCGTTTATCGGTTTTTGGAGGAATGCGGATTAATTCCCGACGTCATCTCCGGCACAAGCGCCGGGGCGCTGGCCGGCGTTTTATTTGCCGACGGTTATTCGGCGGATGATGTAGAGAAGATTTTTACCGGGCGCGAATTTTCCGAATTTGCCGGGATACAGATACCCAAGTCGGGACTGTTTGACAACAAACGCTTCCGCCATTTCCTGAAGCAGCATCTCCGGGCAAACTGTTTTGAGGATTTAAAAATCCCCCTGACGGTGATAGCCACTGATTTGGACAGGGGGCAAAGCCGTGAATTTAGAAGCGGCCCGCTTGTAGAGCCGGTAGTAGCTTCGTGCTGCATGCCGGTTATTTTCAGCCCGGTGGAGATAGACGGCTCGCATTATGTAGACGGCGGCTTGTTTTGCAATTTTCCGGTATCCACCATACGGGAAGCTTGCAGGTATATAATTGGCGTAAACGTAAGCCCGCTCATCGCCCAAAAGTATAAGCAAACGCTTTGGGGAATAGCCGAACGTTCGTATCACTATATGTTTCGGGCTAATACGCTGGAAGACCGTTTACTGTGCGACATACTGGTGGAAACGAAGGATGCAGGCGTTTACAAGACGTTTGACCTTGAAAACGTAAGCCAGATAGCCGGACTGGGATATGATGCGGCCGTAGAGGCCTTTGACCGGTATGTGGAAGAACAGCAGATGATAGTAAAAGTTTTGGCGGCAAGAAAAGATCGCCTTAAAAAGAAATGACGAATAAAAAACACAGTTGGTATGGATGATACAAGCAAAATGATTATTTATCAAACGTTCCCCCGCCTGTTTGGCAATACAAACGCTTCGCTGGTTCGCAACGGGAATAAAGACGAAAACGGCGTGGGGAAACTGTCGGATTATAGCTCCCGGATGCTTTGCAGGATAAAGGAACTGGGCGTTACGCATATCTGGTACGCCGGCGTAATAGAGCATGCTACGCAAACGGATTATACGGCCTTTGGCATACGGCTCGACCATTCGGCTATTGTGAAGGGGAAAGCCGGATCGCCCTATGCTATCAAGGATTATTACGATATAGACCCGGATCTGGCCGACCGGATACCGGCGCGTATGGACGAGTTCAGAAGCCTGATTGACAGAACGCACGAGGCGGGATTGAAAGTGATTATAGACTTTGTTCCCAACCATGTAGCCCGCCAGTATTACTCGGACGCCAAACTGCCTTACATAGAAAACCTGGGCGAGCGCGACCGTACAGACCGGGCTTTTGACAGAAACAATAACTTTTATTATATACCCGGACAGCCGCTGGCTATTTATGCCGACAGCCAGCGCGAAGATTATGCTTATACCGAGTTTCCGGCGAAGGCTACGGGAAACAACCGGTTTGACTTTTATCCCGGAAAGGACGACTGGTACGAAACCGTGAAGCTCAACTACGGGATTGATTACGTACAGGGGGGCCAAACGCATTTTACCCCTCGCCCCGACGCCTGGGGAAAGATGCTTGATATATTGAAATTCTGGGCGTCGACAGGCGTAGACGGCTTCCGCTGCGATATGGCCGAGATGGTTCCCGTTGAATTTTGGGAATGGGCTATACAGGAGGTAAAGAGGGAATACAGCCTTGTTTTTATAGCCGAGATATACAATCCTGCGGCTTACCGGGATTATATCAACCGGGGGGGCTTTGATTATCTGTACGACAAAGTGGGACTGTATGATACGCTGCGCGCCGTAATCAGGGGCGAAGCGCCGGCTTCAAACATTACGTATTGCTGGCAGCAGGCGGAAGGGATTCAGCGCCGGATGCTGAACTTTCTTGAAAACCACGACGAACAGCGAATTGCTTCCGACTTTTTTGCGGGCGATCCGCAAGCGGGCTTTCCCGGTATGATAGTGGCCGCTACCATGAATGTTAATCCGGTTATGATTTACAACGGGCAGGAACTGGGCGAACGGGGCATGGACGACGAGGGCTTTAGCGGACGCGACGGGCGGACGACCCTCTTTGACTACTGGAGCATGACCTCTGTGCGCCGCTGGATAAACGGCGACGCGCCTGGGGAAGACAGGCTAACCGAAGCGCAGCTTGCCTTGCGCCGCAGCTACGCCCGGCTGCTCAACCTGGCCAAAGACGAGCCGGTATTTGCCCAAGGCCGGTTTTACGACCTGACGTACGCCAACCTGTCTAACC
Organism: Tannerellaceae bacterium; assembly: GCA_031267775.1. GTDB lineage: Bacteria > Bacteroidota > Bacteroidia > Bacteroidales > Tannerellaceae > DFXE01. Next base: position 2,439 of record JAIRYL010000093.1, on the reverse strand, counting down.
CCGAATTTAATCCGCACCGTTTATACGTCTATTTAAGGAAATACGAAAACGAGGTGGCGCTTGTGGCGGTAAACTTTGACAAGACGGCGCGGCAGGCAGGCGTCTATATCCCGCCCGAAGCGTTTGCCGTCTTAGGTATGCAAGAAAACGAGGCGGCCGAACAGCTTGATCTGTTTACCGGCGAAAAAACAGTCTGCGCGCTCGCCTCCGCCCGTCTCTACCATACCGAAGTACCGGCTTACGGCGGAAGGATACTGAAGTTTAGCTATCGGTTTAACAAAAACCGGCGCGTTGATTTATAAAACAAGGCCTGTTGGAAACGGAGAGAGAGACTTTATTAAAACTTCGCAACGGTTCGCCGGAAGCTTTTGAGAACCTGTTTTGCCGGTATGGGGGGAAGCTGTATCATTTTGCGCTCAAGCTTTCTTCGGGCGACGCTTATCTGGCCGAAGAAATCGTGCAAAGCGCATTTGTCAGGATTTGGGAGAGGCGCGCCTCGCTCGATCCGGATAAATCCTTTATTTCGTACCTCTGCGCCATTGCCAAAAACAAGCTGATAAACGAATATGAGCATCAAACGGTAGCGTACATTTACAGGGAGTACATCCAAACGTATCACTCCGGCGCGGATAATCTGACGGAAAAGAAAATAGACGGGGATTTGCTGGAAGAATACATAGACTGCCTGATAGAGAAGCTGCCGCCGGCAAGAAAACAGGTGTTTATCCTGAGCCGGAAGGAAGCGCTGACAAACCGCGAGATTGCCCGGCGGCTTCACCTGTCGGAAAACACCGTAAGGAATCAGTTGGCCAGGGCGGTCTCTTTTATTAAGGAGCATCTGGCAAAGTATTACGGCTGCCTGGCGCTGCTGTTAGTTACAACTACGAACATGCAATAAAGAATGGACAAAGAAAGTTGGTTACATACCGTTGAACGGTATCTGCAGGGCAAAGCGACGGAGGAAGAAACAGGCCGCTTACAAGCATTCCTTGAAAAAGACCGGCGCCTGAGCGAATGGATGGAAAACCGGCTGGCCTCCGCCTCCGAAGCGCTCGACGCGGATACCCGGGCAAGGATGCTGGCCAATATACGTCGGCAAACGGGTTACGCCCCGCCTGCTTGCGGCGATGGAAAAGTTTGCAAGGTAAGGGTTTACCTCCGCAGGGTTTCAATCGTTGCGGCGCTTGCAGCGTTTCTGGCTATATGGCTCGGCGCGTACGTATACCTGAACGTGCAGGAAACGGCGGCGTTTGAGGTAGCGGCCGCCAAAGGCGAAAAAGCCAGCCTTACGCTGCCGGAAGGCAGCACGGTGGCTCTCAATTCGGACTCAAAAATTATATGCCGCGCCGACTTTAACCGCAGGGACAGGGCGCTTACGCTGGAGGGGGAGGCGTACTTTGACGTAACGCATAACCCGGAGAAACCTTTTATCGTAACCTGCGAACAGATAAGCGTACGGGTACTGGGTACGCGCTTTGGTATAAAAACGTACGGGAACGAAGACCATATTTCCATTGTTTTAAACGCGGGCAAAATACGGCTGACCACGCCGAAAGAAACGATTGAAATGAAGCCCGACGACCGTATTGTGTACAATAAACGAACGCAAACCGCCATCTGCGAAAAAGTGAATGCCGACGATTATACCGGCTGGAGGCAAAACCGCCTGCGCTTTGAGAACGAATCGCTGGAAACGATTGTTAAATCCGTTTCGCGGATGCATAATATAGATATTGAATTTGACAGGCCGCAACTGAAAGACCTGCGATTTACCGGAACCATAGACAATACGAACATAGAAAGCGTATTAGACGCCATCAAACTGACTTCTTTGCTAAACTACAGGCTGGAAGATGGCGTTGTGTATTTATATAAACCCGATTCAGGAGGCGTCTTGCTACCCTTCACGCATCGCGCCGGCGGCCGGCGCTCAAAGGCTCGCGCGCCTCGCCCTCAAGCCTGTTTTGCCCGGAATAACCCATAAAATGGAAAAATCCAAAGGCGTGAAAAAAAAATTCGCGCATTTTAAAAAAAACGTCATACCTGAAAAAAAAAAATTTCACGCGCGAATTTTTTTTTTCATACCTGTGAAAAAAACCGTTGTACCTGTGAAAAAAACCGTTGTACCTGAAGAAAAAAAAAATTCGCGCGTGAAATTTTTTTTTCACGTGTATGAAAAAAACAGTCGTACCGGTGAAAAAAAAATTCACATCTATGTTTTCGGGCAAATTTCACGCAAAAAAATGATTTGTTTCTTTGTTTTTCAGTATTTCTTTGTTTTTCGATATGATTTTTACGGTAAAATTGATTTATTCAGGCTTAGGAGATGTGTTTTATCAACAATCAGTCGTTAATAATGGTTAAACAGCGAGGAGGCAAAGTGGTACAAGTCTTCTAAATAACTGTATATAATATCACTAGTGTCCACTAAAAAAAATT
>JAIRYL010000106.1 GCA_031267775.1 Tannerellaceae bacterium | reverse complement strand
TGCTTTGAAGGCTTCCTGCCCCAAAAGAAAGGACGGCAAAGCCGGTTGAAAAAATTATCCGGCGAAACCCGTACAATCATCTTCTACGAATCGCCATACCGGCTGGTAAAAACGCTTGCTCAACTGGGCGAATATTTTGGAAACGAAAGGCAAATATCCGTTTCGCGCGAACTGTCGAAAATGTATGAAGAAACGGTGAGAGGCACAATCGGCCAGGCGGTTGATCATTTTAAAATGAACGAACCCAGAGGCGAGATTGTTATGATAGTGGCAGGCTTGAAAGAAGGTAAAAAAGAGACTATCGAAAAAAATAAGTTTTAATTAAAACAAACAGGACATGAAAAAGGTATTATTGCTTTGCATCGGCGCAGTCTTATTAACATCTTGTGCTCAAAATTCGGCTGAACAGAAAAGGATTAAAGCCGAGAACGATTCATTAAAAATAGAAAACGCGAAGAATGTTTCGGAAATGAATGATATGTTAGCTATTCTGAATGATATTGAAACCGATATCCAGTCTATTCGCGACGCGGAAAACTATTTAAATATCCAGCAACAAAAAAACGGCGAATTAACGCCTGGTACCAGGGAACATATTAAACAAAACATGGAGTTGATCAGCGAGACGCTTAAAAAGAACAAAGAGCAAATCTCTCAACTGGAAGACCGGTTGAAGAAAAGCAATGTGCAATCGGCTGCTTTCAGAAAAACGATAGACCGTCTGACGGCCGAATTAGACCAAAAGGCCTATATGATTATGACCTTGCAGGAAGACCTGGCAAAAAAGAATATACGTATTAAAGAGCTGGACGATATGGTTACGTCGCTGAATGAAAATATTGAAGACCTGGCGGCAACCAGCGTCGTACAATCCGACAAATTAAAAGCGCAAGACTACGCGCTGAATACGGCTTATTATTGTTTTGGCACGTCAAAAGAACTGAAAAACCAGAAAATACTTTCCGGAGGAGGATTATTTGCCAAATCTAAAGCGCTGCAGGATGATTTCAACAGGGATTATTTTATATCTATCGACATTCGCGAAGTAACTGAAATATCTTTGTTTGCGGGTAAGGCTAAACTGAAATCCAATCACCCCAAAGGCTCTTACCAGTTCTTGAAAGACGGAGAAGGTAATATCACTTTAAAAATCAATGATATCAAATCATTCTGGAGTCTGGGTAAATTCCTGGTGATTGAAGTATCCTGATGAAATATAAAAACCTCTTTATCGATTTGGACGATACCCTTTGGGATACGTACCATAATAATAAAGAATGCCTCAAAGAAATATATGCCGATTATGGATTTAACCGGTATTTTGATTCTTTCGAGGCATTTTACGATTATTATATGCCGAATAATCTGCACTTGTGGAAACAGTACCGAAACAATGAAATAGATCGCCAAACGCTGACGACAGAACGTTTTCGCTACGTCTTGCTGGCAAAGGGCATTGATGATAAAGAATCGGCTATACGATTGAATCACGACTTTCTGGAACGAACCACTACCAAAACCCGACTCATTACAGGGGCTATTGACTTACTGGAGTATTTACGCCCTTCGTATAAAATGTATATTCTTTCCAATGGCTTTAGGGAAGTACAGTTCCGAAAACTCTCTCATTCAGGATTAGCCCCTTACTTTCGCCGGATGATTCTTTCGGAAGACGCCAATATACAGAAACCGCACAGGAAAATATTTGATTTTGCATTAATAAACACAAACTCCCGCCGCTCTGAAACGCTGATGATTGGCGACAGTTGGGAAGCCGACGTCGCCGGCGCTCATAACGCCATGATAGACCAGTTATGGCTTAATCCCGAAGGGCTTCCCGCCAAAGGATTTGCGCCTACTTATACCGTGCGTTCATTAGCGGAAATTAAAGATATACTGTAAATTCAGTACGCCGCCCGACTTTATTGCCGCCTTTCCTGTCATATCCGATAGGACGGCCTGTGCGTGTTTTCCGGCGGATAAAACACCCTTCAAATTTTCATACTTGGGGATATAAATTTTCTTGCTTATAGAGTTTTCACTCTATCCTTATGGAGTCTTTACTCTATCCTTATGGAGTGTTCACTCTATCCTTATGGAAATTTAGCCGCGCACGTATGAAAATTTAGCTCCGCGCTTACGCGGCAAAATCTCCGCACGTATGGAAATTTTTGTAGAGACGCAATGCATGGCGTCTCTACGGTACGGTATAAAACTTGAGAAAACACCATTGTTTCATCCGGGAGAGACCGGAAGTTCCGAAATTAAAACTCGGACGTGAAATGGAATTTAATATCAGGAAAATCTTGCTGAGCCATTGTCAGCACATACAAAGAATCGGCCAGGTAAACGTCTCGTCCTTCTTTATCCAAAGCCATATACTGCACTTTTCGCTTCTTAAAGTTAGCAAGCGCCTGATCATTATCGCTTTCAATCCAGCAAGCTTTATATAAACTAAGAGATTCCCATTTACATTGCGCGCCGTATTCGTGCAAAAGACGG
>JAIRYL010000096.1 GCA_031267775.1 Tannerellaceae bacterium | reverse complement strand
GATTTCTTCCCGGCAACTCCGCGCAGACTTTCGCCAAAATCGAAAACCTCCGCACAACTCCGCGCAGACTTTCGCCAAAATCGGAAGCCTCCGCGCAACTTCTTTCCTGCTTTTGGTTTTCTTCTTCTTTGGCTTTCCTCTCGCGAAGCGCGCGAGGGATTGGAGCGGATAGCCCGCAACGAGCCGCAGGCGAGCGAGGACTTGCAGCAGAAAGCCCGACTCCCCGCAAGGGGACGCGCCCAAATTAAATGGAGAAGGGAGAATTAAAAAAAGCAGAAGGGAGAATTAGCAAATGTATCAGAGGCTTCTTGCATGGGGAGAATGCTTGCCGTGCCTTTTTTCGTTCGATTTGTTTTCATTTTCCATTTTCCATTCTCCATTCAGTAAGTTCTCCATTCAGTAAATACCCCGCAAAGCGCCGGAACAATGCCTGTAAATTCCGAAAAAAATAATAACCTTTGTATCGTAATATAAACAAACAAAAAACAAAAGTATGTACGGAAACTTAAAAGACTTCCTGGCAAAAGAGCTGGACGATATCAAAGCGGCCGGCCTGTATAAGAACGAGCGTATTATCACTACGCCGCAACGGGCAGACATTCAGGTAAATGCCGGAAGCGGCGTAATAAACTTCTGCGCCAATAATTATTTAGGATTGTCGGACAACCGGCGCCTTATAAAGGCGGCTAAAGAGGCGATGGATACGCATGGATATGGCATGTCGTCTGTGCGTTTTATCTGCGGAACGCAGGATTTACACAAAAAACTGGAGGCGGCTATCGCCCGGTATTTTCAAACGGAAGACGCCATTTTGTATGCGGCTTGCTTCGACGCCAATGGCGGATTATTCGAGCCGCTGCTTACGGAAGAAGACGCTATTATTTCGGATGCGCTAAACCATGCTTCTATTATCGACGGCGTGCGTTTATGCAAAGCCAAACGATACCGTTATGCCAACGCAGACATGGACCATCTGCAACGTTGCCTGCAGGAAGCTCAGGCGCAGCGCTTCCGCATCATCGCTACAGACGGGGTATTTTCTATGGACGGCAACGTAGCTCCTGTGGATAAAATATGCCGGCTGGCCGAAAAATACGACGCACTGGTAATGGTAGACGAATCGCACTCGGCAGGGGTGGTTGGCCCTACCGGACATGGCGTGGCCGAACAGTTTGACTGTTATGGCAAAATAGATATTTTTACCGGCACGCTGGGCAAAGCGTTTGGCGGCGCTATGGGTGGATTTACTGCCGGCAGGAAAGAAATAATTGATCTGTTGCGCCAGCGTTCGCGCCCTTACCTCTTCTCCAATTCATTAGCGCCTTCTATCGCGGGGGCCAGCCTGGAGGTGTTTAAGATGCTGGAAGAAAGCAACGAACTCCATACAAAATTAATAAACAACGTAACTTATTTTTGCCGCCAAATGATGGCGGCCGGCTTTGATATCAAGCCCACGCAGTCTGCCATTTGCGCCGTTATGCTGTACGACGCCAAACTGTCGCAGCATTTTGCCGCCCGCATGCAGGAAGAAGGTATTTTTGTAACCGGTTTCTACTATCCGGTAGTTCCAAAAGAACAGGCTCGCATCCGCGTACAATTATCCGCCGGACACGAGAAAGAACATCTTGACAAAGCAATGGAAGCTTTTAATAAAGTAGGAAAAGAATTGCGGGTAATTAATTAGTTGAAAAATTAAAAGTTGAAAACGGTTAGAAACAAACCGTTTTCAACTTTCAACTTTCAATTTTCAACTAATAACTAATATTGTTCGCTTTCATTCGGGAAATCTTGCCGTTTTATATCTTCAACGTATGTTTGTACGGCTTTTGTTATCACTTCTTTAAGATTAGCGTAACGGCGTAAAAAGCGAGGCGAAAAATCTTCGGTTATCCCCAGCATATCATGCATTACCAAAACCTGCCCGTCCACCCCGGCGCCGGCGCCTATTCCAATAACGGGAATCTTTAGTTCAGACGCTACCTGCGTCGCCAGCCTGGCGGGTATTTTTTCCAGTATGAGCGAAAAGCAACCTAATTCTTCCAGCAAATGAGCGTCGTCTATCAGCTTTTTCGCCTCCACTTCTTCGCGGGCGCGTACGGCATACGTGCCGAATTTATTAATAGACTGAGGCGTTAATCCCAAATGCCCCATAACGGGAATACCTGTCGATAAAATACGCACGACCGATTCTTGTATTTCAGCGCCTCCTTCTACCTTGATACAGTCGGCATGCGTTTCCTTCATGACGCGTATGGCCGAAGAAACGGCTTCCCTTGAGTTGCCCTGATAAGCGCCAAATGGCAAATCAACAATAACAAGGGCTCGGCTAACGGCTTTCATTACAGACTTGCCATGATAAATCATCTGGTCTAACGTAATAGGAAGCGTCGTTACGTTTCCCGCCATCACATTTGAAGCCGAATCGCCCACTAAAATTACGTCCATACCTGCCTGATCGATCAGCTTTGCCATCGAATAATCATACGCAGTAAGCATGGATATTTTTTCGCCACGCTGTTTCATCTCTATCAGACGATGGGTGGTGACCTTTCTGTTTCCCGAATCGCGTTTTGCTACCGACATAATATAATTTTTTATTGTTACAGGCTGCAAAGTTATATTTTTACTAAAATAACCTTGCAAGCAACGAACAAATTAGCGCCCTCTCGTTACTTTTTCCAGTACTGCTCCATTTCTTCCAACGATTTTCCTTTGGTTTCCGGAATCATTTTCCAAACGAATATAGCCGAAAGAACAGCCATTAATCCATAAAAGCCATACGTCAAAGCCCCGCTATAATTCATCATGGGCGGATAAGTTGACGAAATCAGGTAATTGGCAGCCCATTGCGCCGCAACGGCAATAGCTACAGCCTGTCCGCGTATTTTATTAGGAAATATCTCGGCTATCAAAACCCAGCATATAGGCCCCCACGACGTCATAAAAGAAGCGGTGTAAATAATGATAAAGACAAGCGTGCTGACGCCGATTATATTTAAGAGCGCCAATATGGAAATGGCAAACATGCCGACAGACATGCCGATAGAGCCAACAATCAGTAATGGCTTACGCCCCCATTTATCTACCGTTAATATGGCCACAACCGTAAAGATTACATTCACCAGTCCCATTACGATAGTTTGCAGCATAGACGCATCCTTGGCTGCTCCCATACTTTCAAAAATACGGGGCGCATAATAAAGCGCCACATTAATACCTACAAATTGCTGAAAAACGGATAACAAAATACCAATAACGATAACCGTTACTCCATACGAACATAATTTGCCTTTTACCGATTCGTTTACGGTGGCTTTTATTTCGCTCAGTATGGCTTGCGCTTTTTCTTTTGAGCCGTTTATCTTTTCCAAAACGCTCAGCGCCTTCTCATCTTCGTAAATAAGAGCCAGGTAACGCGGCGTTTCGGGAACAAAAAATACCAATACCCCAAACAGGGCGGCAGGTATCGCTTCGGAGGCAAACATATAACGCCAGCCCACCGTATTTATCCAGTCAATGGTTTGTCCGTTCGCTATCCCCCAATTCACAAAATAAACCACCAGCATGCCAAAAATGATAGCAAATTGGTTGAAAGATACCAAACGCCCCCTTATTTCCGTCGGCGCTATTTCGCCTATATACATCGGACAAACAGCCGACGCCAGGCCAACGCCTATCCCGCCTAAAATACGGTATAGATTAAAAACGATTAATAATCCAAAAGACGATTCGCCCTGATTAAAAAAGAATGCTTCAGGATAGCCCGAACCCAACGCCGAAAGAAAAAACAAACAAGCCGCCAGCAGGAGCGATTGTTTACGTCCTAAACGGGAAGAAAAGAAACCCGACAGCGCTCCCCCGATTATACAGCCGATCAGCGCGCTGGAAACGGTTGCTCCGTGTATAAAATCGCTCAGTCCCAATGGTTTTATCAGAAAAGACTCTATAGATTTCTCCGCCCCCGAAATAACGGCCGTATCATATCCAAAAAGTAAGCCGCCTATGGTAGCCACCAACGTTATCCCGAATACGTATCCGGAATTGTAATTTTTATTCGCCATAAATAGTTGATAAGCGACAGTTGGCAGGCGCGACGGTTGAAACGCAGGAGCGCCCAGCCGTTGCTTGCCCACTGCCCGCTCAAATTAGATGTAATTATTTATTATCATTTCATACAACTCCTGTTTTCCGCTGATTTGTGCAGGTTCTCCATCGCGGAAAGCGATAGTACGCAAATCTTCAAGCGTTAGTTTTCCTTCTTCAAACGCTTTTCCATCGCCGCAGTCAAAGCTTGCATAACGTTCTTTACGCATTTTCCTGTAATCCGAATTTTCAAGGATATCGGCTGCCACCAGTAAAGCGCGGGCAAAAGTATCCATGCCGCCGATATGAGCGATAAAGATATCTACCAGATCCGTTGAATTACGACGGGTTTTAGCGTCAAAGTTTGTCCCTCCCGTCGTTAATCCTCCATTGTCAAGAATCACCAGCCAGGCCTGGGCAAGCTCAAACAGATCCATCGGGAACTGATCGGTATCCCAGCCATTCTGGTAGTCTCCGCGATTAGCGTCTATACTGCAGAGCATACCGGCGTCTGCGGCGGCCTGCAATTCGTGTTCAAACGTATGGCCGGCCAGCGTAGCATGATTTACTTCAATATTTAAAGCAAAATCTTTATCCAGTCCATAATGACGAAGGAAACCGATAACTGTTTCCGTATCCACGTCATACTGATGTTTGGTTGGTTCCATGGGTTTCGGCTCGATAAGGAAAGTACCCTTAAAACCATTCTTGCGCGCATAATCGCGAGCCATGGTCAGCATCATGGCCAAATGATCTTTCTCGCGTTTCATGTGGGTATTAAGCAGGCTCATATAGCCTTCCCTGCCTCCCCAAAACACATAGTTCTCGCCGCCTAATGCAATGGTAGCGTCGATAGCGTTCTTGATTTGCGTTCCGGCGCATGCCACAGAGCCAAAGTAAGGATTCGTAGCGGCTCCGTTCATATACCGTGTATTTCCAAAAACATTAGCCGTGCCCCACAGCAATTTTTTACCCGTCTCTTTCTGAAGTCCTTTGGCATAATCTACCATTGTAAACAAACGTTTTTCAAATTCGGCCAACGACGGGCCTTCGTCTACAACGTCCACGTCATGAAAACAATAATAAGGAATATTACATTTTGTAAGAAACTCAAAAGCGGCGTCCATTTTATATCTCGCGCGTACCAACGGGTCTGCCGAATTATTCCAGGGAAATGTTTTCGTTCCTCCTCCAAAAGGATCTCCTCCCTCGGCGCATAAAGTATGCCAGTAAGCCATGGCAAAGCGAAGATGATCTTTGAGCGTTTTGCCCATTATTACTCTGTTTTCATCATAATAATGAAAAGCTAACGGATTTTTCGATTCCCGTCCTTCAAACCGGATCTTTCCTATGCCCGGAAAGAATTCTTTTTCTCCTTTGTAAAAACTCATGATTTAATTGTTTGTTAATTGTTACTTGTAATTATCAGTTATTTATTCGCTAATTAGTAATTCCAAACGTTCTTTCCACATTTGATATGCTTCACAATATGTACCGGCTTTACATCCATCCGGTTCTATCGCATCTATTTTCTTTAACGACTGGAATGCTTCCCGGGGCGATTGATAAATACCGGCGCCAATACCGGCGCCTTTAGCCGCGCCAACAGCTCCATTCGTATCATATAATTCAATAACGGCTCCGGTTATACCGGCTAATGTTTCCCTGAATATCGGACTCAAAAACATATTTGCATTACCGGCGCGGATAATATCTATACCAATACCCATTTCATTCATGATATCCATGCCATACTTAAATGAAAAAACAATTCCCTCCTGGGCTGCGCGTGCCAGATGTTTTTGATTATGGATGTTAAAATTCAATCCATACAAAGAACACGCTATCTCTTTATTTTTCAACATACGTTCCGCGCCGTTACCAAATGGTAAGATAGAAAGTCCTTCGGAGCCAATCGGTATTTTAGCTGCAACATCATTCAATTCGCTATAGCTGATACCTTCGGGAGCTACGTTACGCTTTATCCACGAATTAAGGATACCAACTCCATTGATACAGAGCAATACGCCCAGGCGCGGTTGTTTTTCCGTATAATTTACATGCGCAAACGTATTGACGCGCGAGTACAAATCATAATTAGCCTTATCGTTTACGCCGTATACTACCCCCGACGTTCCGGCTGTAGCGGCAATTTCTCCGGGGTTTAATACATTCAGCGACAAAGCGTTATTGGGCTGGTCTCCGGCGCGATACGTCACGGGCGTTCCTTTTTTCATACCTAATTCGGCAGCAACGGATTCCAGCAACTCTCCCTGTTCGCCAAAGGTGGGACAAACGGCCGGGACAATATCGCCGGCAAATCCAAAATACTTCAACATATCCTCAGATACCCGATTCGCTTTAAAATCCCAGAATATACCTTCCGACAAACCCGATATAGTCGTTACAATATCGCCGGTCATACGCATGGCAATATAATCGCCGGGAAGCATGAATTTATAAACCGATTCAAACAGTTGCGGTTCGTTTTCTTTCACCCAGGCCAGCTTAGCCGCCGTAAAATTTCCCGGAGAATTTAAGAGATGAGACAAACATTTCTCCCTGCCAATAGAAAGGAATGCCCTGTCGCCATACGGAACGGCGCGGCTGTCGCACCAGATTATAGACGGACGCAATACTTCCCTGTTTTTGTCCACCAATACTAAACTGTGCATTTGGTACGAAATACCAATAGCTTTAATGTCCTCTCCCTGAATAGTAGCTTTCCTGATAGCTCCTTTTATTGCCAGTTTAAGATAACTCCACCAGTCTTCGGGATTCTGTTCCGCCCAACCCGGCTTAACGGCTTTTATCGGGGCTTCTTCTTTCGGATAATAATCCGAACTGACTGTTATACCGGTTTGCTGATCTATAATAGAAGCTTTCACCGACGAGCTTCCTATATCACATCCTAATAGATACATTGTAGATAAAATTAGGTTTTATTTAATTTAGAACGTACTTGATTATATTTTACTTTATC
>JAIRYL010000060.1 GCA_031267775.1 Tannerellaceae bacterium | reverse complement strand
ATGCTTCGTTATAGCCGCTCCGGTGGCCTACTACGTCATTGCCGGGTGGCTGGAGAATTTTGCTTACAAAACGCCTATGCACTGGTGGGTATTTATGGTATCTTTCCTTCTGATAGCCGTCGTAACAAGCCTCACCGTTACGTTCCAAAACTGGAAGGCGGCCAATGCAAACCCGGTGGAAAGCATCAAAATAGAATAATGGTACAAACAACAGGAAACAAAAAAGGCTGCATACGTTTTAAAAAAATGCATGCAACCTTTCTGTCGTTAAAAAATACGCTTATTTCTTTTTCAAAATATACAACTTAGCCAAATTACCGGTAATTTCTTTTCCATCCATATCCAAATGGGTTAAGATATCCTCGCCAACAGCATATTGATTCGGAAGTTCCTCCCCTGTTAATGTAATAACAGAACCCTCGTCATTCCATGTAAAATTTCCGGAAGTAGTAACAGGTTCATTGGATTTTCCTATATAAATAACAGATTTTTTATAGGTATCTCCCTCTAATGTTATTGTCACTTTCATTCCTTCGCCGGAAGCGGTAGGTAGCTTCCCTTCATACACCCCGTCAACATCCGACAAGTACAGATCGTCGTCAGATTCTGTTATCATAACTGTTTCTTCATCAACGACAACATCATCTTTCACATCATTTCTTTTCATATTGCAACTTGCTAATAAAACTGCAATACCTAATAACCAATAAACTTTCTTCATATTTTTTATTTTAAAAACGCGCTAAAAGTATCCACTTTTTTACATATAAACAACAATATGGACAAAAAATTTACACAATCCTTTTTTATACTGTTTCGGCAAGCCACTTTATATATTTTTTTACTTCTTCTGCATCTTCCGGTTCCGGGCTCCACGGCGCAAAGTTATCGGGTGATAAAGGAGCAAACGGGCCATGCTTTGCTTCGTACAACACCGTGTTTGCTTCTAATACAACTAACCCATGCCATACGCCCGCTTTAATATCTGCTCCATAAACGCCTTTTTTCGGATCAAGTATCAGATATTCTGCAATGTTTCCTTTATTATCAAAAATAAACAGGGCGATTCTACCCCGCAAAATCAAAAAAGATTCATCCTTATCCGGATTCAAATGCCTGTGCGGACGTAAATAGGTATCCGGTTCCATCGCATTAATCAAACGGTTCAACGGATCGTCCAGCCGGTCGTGAAAATTATAATTCATACGTAAGCGGGGAGACTGTTTTGCTTTTTCGGTCGTCTCGTTTAAAAGCTGCTCGTTAATTATTTTCATAGTATACCAAATAAAACAGAAGGGGGTAATAACAACAAGATATCCCCCCTTCCACTGCTATATATAAGATAAGTTTGATATTTGTACCCGAATTCAGGCGTTAATAATAACGTTCCAAAATCCAAGCATCCTGAAAATTCGGATAATATTTTGATCTGAAAGCATCTCTGCTGTACAGGGCGTCTCGTTTGCCGTCAAAACTGGAAACAATAACGCGCAGCATACCTAATTCATTTTGGGCAACCATGGCATTATAACCGTCGCTTTGCATCCTGTCTCTCAAAGAGTATGCATTCGTACTGTTTCTAAAACTGCCGATTACCACGTTATAACGCCTTAAATTAGCCGTATTTTCCCCCATATACGGATTAATACGTTCCTGACGCGTAGAAATGTTCAAATCATTTTCACTTTCAATGTCTGTTCGCGGTTTGGAAACAACTTCAAAATCGTCGGCGAATTCATCGTCGCTAAATTCGCCGTCATCGAATCCCTCGCTAAATTCTTCGTCAAATTCTTCAACAGGAGCGCCAGATTCGCGTTCTTTCGCTTGTTCATAGGCCGCCCTGTATGCACTTTGTTTAGGTTTACATGAACCAAATGCCCATACTGCAAATATTATGACTCCTAATAACCCAATTTTATTCATAATTATCCAGTTCTTAAATTATAATCGCAAAGATATAAATATTATTTACTATTTTCGCACTTAATACATAATATATTATAAAGTAAATGAAAAAGTCTATTTTTTTTATGAGTATTTTACTACCTGTTTTAGCAGTTTCCTGCGCTCGGGATATAAAAAAAACAGAGGATGCAAGTCCTGTTGTTAAACGTCCTGAAATTAAAGTTTCTAATGGTCTGTTAACCCCTGAGATACTTTATAGTTTAGCGCGTATAAGCGACGCCAGGCTCTCTTCGGACGGACAAAAAGTTCTCTACGGAGTATCATTCTCCAATATAGAAGAAAACAAAGGAAACCGCGAATTATTCGTTGTTAATGTGGATGGAACGGAAAAAAAACAATTAACCCACACCGCTAAGAGCGAACAAAACGCCGTATGGTTAAAAAATGACGCCGAAATTGCTTTCCTGTCAAACGAAAGCGGTAATTCGCAGATATGGACAATGAATGCGGACGGAACAAATCGCCGACAGGTAAGTAACCATCATAGCGGAATAAACAGCTTCATTTTTTCGCCGGACGAAAAAAGTATTTTATTTGTCTCCGACATTAAATATGGAAAACGTACAGCCGATATGTACCCTGATTTGCCTAAAGCTACCGGCCGAATTATCGATGATTTAATGTACAAGCATTGGGACGAATGGGTAGAAACAATCCCTCATCCTTTTATCGCTTCTTTTGATGATAATAAAATGGGCGAAGCGATCGATATCATGGAAGGCGAACCTTACGAATGTCCGATGAAACCCATGAATGGTATTGAAGACCTGGCATGGAGCCCCGACGGAAAAACGATAGCTTACGCCAGCCGTAAAAAAACAGGCCTGGAATATTCTTTATCTACCAACTCGGATCTATATTTATATAATGTAGAAACAAAACAAACAAATAACCTGACGGAAGGAATGATGGGATATGATACGCATCCGCTGTTTTCGCCGGACGGTACATATATTGCCTGGATCAGTCAGGAACGCGATGGCTATGAATCTGATAAACACCGGTTATTTATTGCCGATTTGCAGAGCGGCAATAAAGAGTATCTTACTTCTGATTTCGATTATAATGTAGACGATATGCAATGGAACCGGGATAGCCGATCGTTCTATTGTATTGTCTCCAAAGAGGGACTTAAACATATCTGGCAAATCGGACTGGATAAAACGATGAAGCAAATCACTGCCGGACAATATGACTATATAGCTTTAAGCGTTGCAGCCGGTAATATGATAGCTATCAGGCAATCGCAGGAATATGCGTCCGAAATCTTTTCCGTAACTGAATCGGGCGAAGCAAAAGAAATAAGCTTCGAGAATAAAGCTGTATTCGACCAGTTAACAATCGCAAAATCAGAGCCTCGCTGGATTAAAACGACAGACGGAAAACAAATGCTGGTATGGGTTGTTTATCCTCCCAACTTCGACCCCGCTAAAAAATATCCGGCGCTACTCTATTGCGGGGGAGGGCCGCAAAATATGGTTAGCCAATTCTGGAGCTATCGCTGGAATTTTCAGATAATGGCTGCAAACGATTATATCGTCGTAGCGCCCAATCGCCGCGGATTACCGGGATTCGGACAAGAATGGCTTGAGCAAATAAGCGGCGATTACGGCGGACAAAATATGGAAGATTGCCTCGCCGCCATTGACGAAATAGCTAAAGAATCATACGTAGACAAAAATCGTTTGGGCGCGGCAGGCGCCAGTTACGGGGGATTTTCGGTTTATTGGCTGGCCGGGCGTCATGAAAAACGCTTCAAAGCATTCATTGCCCACGCCGGTATTTTCAACCTGGAAGATCAATACCTGAATACAGAAGAAATGTGGTTTGCCAACTGGGATATGGGAGGTCCATACTGGGATAAAAACAATCCGGCGGCGCAAAAAACATTTGCCAACTCTCCGCACCGTTTTGTTGATAAGTGGGATACGCCCATTCTCGTTTCGCATGGAGAATTAGACTACAGAATTCTTGCATCGCAAGGCATGGCCGCTTTCAACGCAGCTAAATTACGGGGTATTCCGGCCGAAATGCTGATCTTCCCCGATGAAAACCATTGGATTATGCAACCCCAAAACGGGATTCTTTTCCAACGCGTATTCTTTAACTGGTTGGACAAATGGCTTAAATAACCGGAAATTACGCAATCGTAATTTCCGGATTTAAATAGACGCTTTGGATAGCGCTCAATAATTCTATGCCATCTTTCACAGGTTTTTGAAAAGCTTTTCTTCCGCTTATTAATCCCATACCTCCGGCTCTTTTATTGACTATGGCCGTAATGATGGCGTCTTTTAAGTCGGAAGCGCCATGCGATTCGCCTCCTGAATTAATCAAACCGATCCGTCCCATATAAACATTCGCTACTTGATAGCGACACAGGTCTATGGGATGTTCGGTTGTTAATTCGGTATACATCCGTTTGTCGTATTTACCAAAATTAATGGCAGGGAAGCCGCCGTTATTAACGGGTAATTTCTGTTTGATAATATCTGCCTTAATTGTAACGCCTAAATGATTGGCTTGCCCGGTTAGGTCTGCCGAAGCATGATAATCCATTTCTTCTTTCTTGAAACGGTTGTTTCGGAGGTAACACCACAGGACGGTTGCCATACCTAATTCATGAGCATACTCAAAAGCTTCGGCTATTTCTACCAATTGGCGCCGACTTTCTTGCGAACCAAAATAAATCGTCGCTCCCACTGCTACAGCTCCCATATTCCAAGCCTCCTTTATAGAGCCAAACATCGCTTGGTC
>JAIRYL010000025.1 GCA_031267775.1 Tannerellaceae bacterium | reverse complement strand
TTCCTTTCTGACACAATCCGCATTCCGTATCCGGTGGAAGTAATCAAACAGGCAAAAGCACCGCTCACAAGTTGGCAGAATTTCCAAGTGTGGTGCGGGCGTATTGCCCTTGCAATTCTATTGCTAGTCGGCATTTATTTTGTGTTGAAATGGAAGTTGAAATTCTAAAAAGAGCCGCAAAAGCGGCTCTTTTTGTGCCCAAAATTATTTTTCAGCCAATACTTGTATTTGTTTATCAAAAATATTTTATATCTTTACAAATCAATGCTTTACATATTATAGATGATTATAGTTTATTTGCGCCAAATTTGTACGTAAATCACATAATAACCTGTATATCAAGATGAAATATTTTTGAAGAAGAAAGGCTGCGTCATTCCCGTTTCTTTTCGCCTGCAGATACCTCTTTCACCAGGTCGGCCAATACATTTTCGTCCAATACATTTGTATTCTTATTGGTAATCTGTAAAAGTCCAACGTATTTTTCAAATTGTACCTTAGACAGCGCCTCTTTCATACCGGCTAAATTTTCGGCCAGTATCTGCTTCATTTTCGGATCCTGAAAAGAGGCTTCTCCGCCATATTCCTTCAGCGCTTTCTGCATTTGAATAAAGGTTTCGTTTAGCGTATTTACTTTATCCGTCTGATACGACCTCAGGTTTAAATAACGTTCAAGCTTCGACGTCTTAACATTAAAGGGTACTGTTTCCGTAACCAACTGCGCTGCAACAGTTGTTATACCGGTCAGTAATACAGCCATAACAATCATGAAACGTTTCATATTCATTTTAATTTTAGAAGTTAAACATCAATTAGTCAGACAAAACTAACGGATGAACTTGTCTAAAAAAATGATCTATATCAGAAAATAGAACGGCGCCCCGAAAATCACAGCGCCCCGCTCCTTACCCGGCTTAACGATTCCGGAGCCATTAAAAGATAAGAGGCAATATCGTTTATCGAAGCTCTTTTAGCAGCGTCGGGAAAATCTTTTATAAAACGATTATAGCGCTCGCGGGCTGTTTCAAAACGCCAGGAATCGGCTTTGTTTTGCGAAATAATCAAACCGTCTTCCAAAATACGCCGGAACATAATCGCTATTTCGCCGTATTTTTCAATCAAACCGCATAGTTTCCGGTAATTGACAGTATATATTAAGGTAGGTTCTACTATCGCTTCTATCATCAAATCCGTCGGCTGTTCTTTAAACAAACTGTTGATGCAATACACCACCGTTCCTTCGCAACCAAAATGTTCGGTCACATCCTTTCCTTTCTTGTAATAAAACTGACGCAACATGCCTGTATCTACATAAACCATACTCCGGAGAATCTGTCCCTTATCCAGTAAAATCTCGCCCTTCTTTAATTTTACCGGTTCCAATATCCCCGCAAACTCCCGTAAAGGTTCAGGAGACAAATGTTGATAGGCCGAAGCTATTTTTCCGGCTATTTTACTGTATTCATTCATTATTCCGTTCTGCTTTAACAGCATAATAAAAGCGTTATTCGCGTCGATTTGCCGTCTGCCGTATCGTTAAACGCAAGTACCTGTACTCGTTAATCGCCTTTAACCGCCGTTTCTCGATTCAATTGCAAACATAATGGTTTTTTTGTTTGATATACAACTATTTTTTCGGATTTTAAAAATCTGTTAAAGCGCCGTTTTGCCAAGACGTACAAGTTGTGCGTCTCTACGGGTGTGCGGGCGTGTCGGAACAGGCTTGAATTTGCGTATAGACGCGCGTAAATTTCTGTTTAGACGCAAATAAATTTTCGTTTAGACGCAAATAAATTTCTGTTTAGACGCAAATTTACGCGCGTCTATACGCAAATTTATCGCTCCCGGAACGCCGCGACGCCGCGTCTATGGCAAAATCATTTTTATAAACAAAAACAGAACGGGATGTTATTGCTATCTTTGGCCTCGGAATGGAAACATATCAATTAATCACGGTTATAGGGCCTACGGCGTCGGGTAAAACAGCCTTTGCCGCGGCTTTGGCCAAACAACTGGATACCGAAATTATTAGCGCCGATTCGCGGCAGGTATATCGTTCTATGAATATCGGAACGGGAAAAGATTTGTCCGACTACATCGTAAACGGCAAACAAATTCCTTACCACCTGATAGATATATGTAATCCCGGCTACAAATACAATGTGTTTGAATATCAGCGCGATTTCTTCCGTATCTATCATCAGATAAAGGATAAAGGCAAACTCCCCGTCCTTTGCGGCGGAACCGGAATGTATATAGAAGCTGTGCTGAAAGGGTTTCAATTACTCGACGTTCCTGAAAACCCGGCGTTACGACAGGCCTTGAAAAACAAATCGCCGGAAGAACTCAAGACCTTACTGGCGAGTTATAAAACGCTCCATAATAAAACCGACGTAGACACGGCTCAGCGGGCTATCCGGGCTATCGAAATAGAAGAATACTGCAAAAAAGAAGCGCCTGCAAAAAATGAATACAGCCCGGTTCACAGTCTTATCATCGGTATAGACGCAGACCGCGAGCTTCGCAGAGAAAAGATATCCAACCGTTTACATAGCCGGCTGAAACAGGGAATGGTGGAAGAAGTAGAACAGATACTGGCAACAGGCGTTAATCCCGAAGACCTTATCTATTATGGACTGGAGTATAAATTCCTTACATTATATATAACCGGCAAACTGGCGTACGAAGATATGGTTGCCCGGCTGGAAATAGCCATTCACCAGTTT
>JAIRYL010000016.1 GCA_031267775.1 Tannerellaceae bacterium | reverse complement strand
TTGTTAAAGACCTCTTCTGTTACCATATCTACAGCCCCGGTAAGATTGATTCTCTTCTGCGTACCGTAACCTACCACCACTATTTCTTCCAAACGTTGCGTATCTTCTATAATGGCAATATCCAAATAGCTTCTTTCGCCAGCCGGCATTTCTTTGGTTAGATAGCCAATATAGGAAACCTGTATAATGGCGCCCTGGCTTATATTCAATGAAAAGTTTCCGTCTATATCGGTAATCGTGCCGTTTGCCGTTCCTTTTTCCACAACATTAGCGCCGATAACCGGTTCGCCTCTTTCGTCTAATACGCGCCCTGTTATCTGTCGGGAATCTGTTTGCCAAAGGATATTCTTTTTCACCAAAACGATATTGCTTCCTTCCATTATACAGGCTATATCCGTATTGGTAAATACCTGCGAAAGTATATCCGATACCATTTTTCCGGTTGCATGTACAGATGTTTTCCTATTTATATCGACTTCTTCTTTATTATATAAAAAGAGATAATCTGTTTTTTCTTCAATTTCCTGAAGAATCTCTTTCACTGTAGAATTTGTGGCAACAATCGTTACCTTCATTTCCTGAGAATGTGCATTTGTTGCGTACAATCCCGCGCAACACATAAATAAGAGAACAAATTGTAGTTTCATTATTCTAAAGGCGTGTTTTAAGATTGTGTGATTTTGAATTCGAAATTCTCTGTACAAAATATTTTTCATACTTTTGTAGAATTAGAGTTAATACTAAAAGATTTTCTTTATGAACTAGTGTTAATTTACAAGCCGGAAGATGTTGCAACCATTTTCCGGTTCTTTTTTACTTACATTCCTTATCTATCATAGGCATTTCATTTTTTAAGATTAGCAATAGGGTTATCATTCAATATATATGGATTATATTGTTTTCATTGTCTTTGGTGAAGCGTAGTTTTGTTGGTATTTTCAATACATTCAGCACATGTTCTACGCCATCTTTTGTGTAGAATTTACCGGTATAACGCATATTATTAATCGTTGCGTTTTTATTTTCAATGGCGATATCATAATAAAGCCGTAGCTTTACTAAAATATCTTCCATCCGTTCATGTTCAAAACTAATGACGCCTTTCTTCCACAAAAAATGATTATAGTCCAGGATTGAATCGGAAACTAATTTACCATCCTTTAAATAAACCTGGCGTCCCGGACTCAATCGTATTTTCTGCGTATCATGTAAAGCCACAACTTCTACTGATCCATTCATCAAAGCTGTTTCAAACAAATCGTTTCTACTATAAGCCGATACATTAAATTCCGTACCATATACGTTTACAAGGTATCGACTTGTATTTACTGTGAAGATTTTCCCGGCGTTGTGCGAAACATCAAAATAAGCTTCTCCATCTAAATAAACCTCGCGGGAGTCTTTCGTAAATCGATTGGGGAAAGTAAGCGTAGTAAGCGCATTCAGCCAAACCTTTGTTCCGTCTGTTAAGGTTAATTCCGCCCGCTGGCCTGCCGGTATGTGCAAGGTTTGCATGGCAACCTCATCTTCTTTTTCCAGCGAATGGCTCAGGAAATAATATGAACAGCCGAAAGTAATACATATAATTGCCGCTATTTTGGCCAGCTCGAGAAATATCCGTTTGGCTGGTTTCCCGGATTGAGACAACGTTTGCTCCTGTTCCTGTCCCTGTTCATGAGCCAAACTCATATCGTAAAGTATACGAAGCCGCATAAATTCTTTCCGGTTTTCTTCACTCGCTTCAATCCATTGCTGGATATATTCCTTTTCTTTCAGGGAAACATCGCCGGTAATATATCTTGCCAATAATTCTGCTATCATCATGATTTATTTAGGCCGCCTCTTCCAAGGGGTGATATAGTTAGTACGTTTAAGCGAGGCAACCGCCTAGTTGGAAAAAACGATTTTATTGAAAAAAGAAGAAAAATAAAAATGCAGGCAGATAATCTTTCAAGGCAATACGCAAGCTTTTCAAGGCTTTGGATAAGTGATAGTCAACACCTTTTGGGGTCATATTCATTGCTTTTGCAATATCTTTTTTAGAAAAGTTCCCAAACCGGCTCATCTCAAAAATTTTCCGGGTTGTTTCCGGTAACGAAGCCAGCGTTTTTTCCATTATTTCCGTTACTTCGTTTGAGTATAGCACATCAGGTTCACAGGCTTCTAAAGTAGAGATACGCGTATTAAGCTCGCGTATCCCTATTTCAGATAAAGTTGTAACTGTTTCCCGGCGGGTCAATTCCTTTCGCAAATGGTCGATGGATTTATTCCGGGCAATGGAAAATAAGAAAGTCAACGGATGTTCGATTTCCTTTTCCTTTTGCTTTATTATTTCCCAATAAGCCATAATGGTTTCGGAAGCTATATCCTCAGCTATCCATTTGTCGTGTACGTACGACTTGGCAAACAGGTAGATCCTTCTGTAATGTTGCCTGTATAAATCGCTACTATGTATTTGAGGGCTTTCTGTTTTCAAGTTACTCAAATATCGAGGTAACCGGACGCGCTATCCATACTTGGGGCTGTTCGATGTTCATCATAAAGGCCAGGGTGCCGGTTATGTCGTAAATCATGGTACTTTCCTGTATCTGGTATCCTTTTTTTATTCCTTTTCCGTAGAAAACGAGCGGCGTTTGCATTTCTTCCATTGTTTTTCCGCCGTGTCCGGTATTAATTCCGCCATGGTCGGCTACCACTACGATAACGGTTTCGTCCAGGATGCCGGCTTGGTCTATTGCCTGGATAATTTGCGACAGATAACCGTCCAGTTGGTTTACCTTCTCCAGGTATTCAGGAGAGTCCCAGCCTTTGGCGTGGCCGGTTCCATCCGGCTGATCGTAGATGATAGCGCAGAAATTGGGTTTCTTTTCTTTGATATAATTTACGGCAAAGGAGGTGCATCCATCCGGGTTGTCGGCAGTTACGGGGGTATGCCGGCGATAATTCAGGGCCAGCGTGTCGAGGAGGAAATTAATACCTTCCCATTCAAAGATCAATCCTATTTCGGCGTCGGGCGCTTTTTCTCTGTATAAACCAAAGATGTTGGGGAATCTGTTATCGCTGTTTGTAACCCGCGAAGGAAGCTCCGGCGTGCGCGACCCCCATTCGGTATAGCCATGCAGTTCGGGCGCCGCTCCCATAAACATGGAAGCCCAGTTTACGGCGCTCGACGAAGGCAGTACCGAACGGTTCTCAAGCGTATAAGCGCCCGCGTCCATCAGCTTCCGCAGCGTGGGCGTCTGGGCTCCGTTAGCAAGGCTGTGCGCGCTAAGGCCGTCGAAGCCAATCATGACGACGTGCTGCGGCGTTACCTTTTCTTTTGCCGGCTGCTGCGGCGTTGCAGCGCAGGCGCCAAGGATACAAAGCAGTAAGGCGCTCTTGAAGAATTTAATTTGCGTTTTCATTTTATTCCTGTTTTTTTTGTTGTCTTGTTTATTCTATTGTTTCCGGCTATCTAACGCAGGCCGTTAAAAACGATACTGCGTCATCTCCGCGCTGTTTTTCAGGCTGGTTACCGGCGCCAGGGTGAAAGCCCACCTGTATTCCCGGTCTGCATAAATCAGGGCTTCCGCTACCGGACGCGATCCCCAACTGTCGTATCCCCCTACGCCCTGCTGTCGCCAGTCGAGGCATACTTCTACATAATTGCGCGGAACAATGTCGGCGGCATGCGTTTGTTTGCGTAAAAGGTCTTTTGCCGCGTTGTAGTCGCGGTCTGTTATTTCGCGTTCCGATTTGTTTTCCCACTGGTACGGGGCGTCTGATTCCTGCGCGTCGAAATCCTCTATCGAATTTCTCAGGGCATTAAATTCCATTTTATCTTCTGCCACAATCAGCAGGCCGTTTCCGCTGGCCGTTGTGGCGGCCAGCCAGCGCACGTCGGTATGGTGGCCGTTCTCCTGCGGACGCACATAGGGATAATACAGATCCCAGGCGCTGGCCGAGTATAGCCCTACCAGCGTTCCTTTATGGCGGTCGATATAGTTTTCTTCAGGGCCTCTGCCAAAATACCGGATATGATCCATTGCAGCAGGCAAACGGAAACGCACGCCTATGCGGGGTACTTCCAGGATATTCCTTTTGGCTTTGCTTTCGGCAATAGCCCGGGGCGAATAGGTGGCCGTCTGTTCGGCTTCGGATTCCGCTATTTTCCCGGCCTCCCGTTCGAGCGGGGTAAACAGCGCCGATACCTTGATAACGCCCGACGGCTGTACGGTACAGGCCAGGATGTATTCGTTTCCGGCCGCCAGCGCATAGCGGACGGTAAGCGTAACGTTCCGGTCTTCTTCCTTTACCGTATAATCCGATACGGCCAAGTCTTTACCCGACTGTTTCCATACCTGCAAACGCTTGGCGGCGCCGTTTCCGTAATCGTTGTCGGTAGGAGCGCGCCAAAAGTTGGGCCGGATACCGAATCCTTCGCTGAAATACTCCGTCCCGTTTACCCTGTACGAGGTAGCTACGCCTTTCTTTGTATCAAATACAAAGGATACTTTGGCAGAGGATACAGACACTACGCCGGCGTCGTCGGATACCGACAGGTTAGAGCCGCCCGCCCGGTAAGCCTTCCCGGGCGTGCGGAAGGGCGCGTCAAACTGGTCGTAAGCAATCAGGCTGCCGGCAGGCAGCAGCGGTTCGGGGCGTTTGGTACGTACTTCGAGGTTTACAAAGTACGCCGCGCCCGGCTCGTCCGTCAGAGGAGGATAATCTATAGCAATCTTCGTTTTCGCCTGGGGAGGCAGGTCGAGGGGAACAAGCGTTTCCCGTATCACCTTTTCATTCTGCATTATTTTATATTTCACCTCATATTCCGACAGGTTGCTAAAGTAAAAGCGGTTGGTTATTTCAATCTCCCTTACAAGCGAATCCACAGCCCTGAACCCTATATTCTGATGCGTATATTTTACTTCGCTCATGGCCGGATGCGGCCGCTGGTCGGGGCCAAGCAAGCCGTCGGCCACAAAATTCCCGTCCGACGGCCTGTCCGTGCCAAAATCTCCTCCATACGCCCAAAAGTCCTTCCCCTCTTTATTCTTCGCCAGCAAAGCATGGTCTATCCATTCCCAAATATATCCGCCCTGAAGCTGGGGATACCGGTAGATGGCGTTCCACTGCCCGTAGAGGTCGCCGGTAGAATTACCCATCGCATGGGCATATTCCGACGGAACAACCGGCCGGTCGGCGCCCGCTTTACCGGTTTCTTCCAGCCAGGCGGCCGACGGATATTGGGGCACGTACATATCGGTATTCCACTCCCACAGGGCGCGTTCGTAATTTACGGGGCGATTCATCAGCTTCTGCTCGCGCTCTTTTATCCACAGATACGTATGGTAGAAATTGTATCCGTTGCCCGCTTCGTTTCCCAAAGAAAAAAGGGTGACGGAGGGATAGTTCTTATTCCGTTCATACATATTGCGCGTCCGGTCGATATGATGCTCCAGCCAGTCGGGGTTATTGCCCAGCGTGCCTCCCTTCCGCAAGGCATAATACATGCCATGCGATTCAATATTAGCTTCGTCGTACACATAAAATCCGTATTCGTCGCACATCTCGTAAAACCTGCGGTCTTGCGGATAGTGGCTCAGGCGCACGCTGTTGATGTTGTTTTGCTTCATCAGTTCAAAATTGCGCCGCATCTCTCCGGGCGTTACATAGTGTCCGGCAGATTGGCTTACCTCGTGTATGTTTACCCCTTTCAGCTTGACGGGCTGCCCGTTTATGCAGAACAAAACCTGCTTCCTTCCGCCGGCGTCGGTTTCTTTTAATTCAATCCGGCGGAAACCTGCGTGGAAAGGCACATATTCTATCGCCTGCCCCTGCCTGTCTACCTTTATTAATAGCTTATACAGATAAGGATGTTCCGACGTCCATGTATGCACGCCGGGCAACTCGGCCGCAAAGTCTGCCGTAGAGATGCGTCCCGGCTCTGCGCGCAGCTCTCGGGCGCCGGATACAACCGTTTGGCCGTCGGCGTCGAGCAAGCGGTAGCCCACGGTAAGGGGAGAGGGCTGGTTGCCGGTATTCTTTATATCTACCGAGAGATTGAATATACCGTCCGTGTAACCCGGATCGAGGGTAGAAATCACGCGGAAGTCCTGCACGGCCGTTTGGGGTTGCGACCAGAGGAATACATCCCGCTCAAACCCGCTCAGGCGGAAAAAGTCCTGACATTCAAGATACGAGCCGGTACTCCAGCGATACATCTTGACGGTCAAGGTATTTTTGCCCTCCTTCAGATAAGGATTGATATGAAACTCCGCCGGATTTTTGGAATCTTCGCTATATCCGGCCTCCTTTCCGTTCAGGTACACATACACGCCCGATTTGGCGCCGGCTATATGCAGGTAAATATCGCGTCCCTGCCAGGCGGCCGGAATCTCTATCTCCCTGCGGTATACGCCGGCCGGCGTGGCGTCGGGCAACAGCGGAGGTTGCGGCCCGCGCGGCTGCCATTCGTAGGGATGATTTACATAGATAGCCGTGCCAAAGCCCTGCACCTCCCAGTTACCGGGAACGTTTATATCGCTCCAGGCGGCGGCGTCTGTTTCGGGGTCTGTTATACCGTCGGGCAGCAGGCGCTGGTCGTCTGTATAATAAAACTTCCATATACCGTTTAGCGATTGATAATACCGGCCGTTTTCGTACGTCCCGTTCAGGGCGTCGGCTTCGGCGTCGTAACTCATAAACGGGGTGCGGGGATACTGCTTGTTTACCGATATCACACGCATGTCTCGCCAGTAAGGCAAGGCGTTTTGACCATAAGCATAAGCGGATATCAGCAAAAAGAGAAAGAGAAAGGCGAAAATGTTTTTGTTATTCATTTTGAATCGTTTTTAAAGCGTTAAGAAAAGCTGTTTGGCGTTTAAGCATAAGATAGACGAATATTTATAGCTTGGGTAATTCCCACGGAGCGCGATAGCAGGCTTTGGCCAGCGCGGTGGCCTGGTCGTTGCCTGTAAAGCAGCTCAGGGCGTCGTCCCAATACACTTCGCGCCCGACGCGACAGGAGATGTTGGCCAGGTGCGACATTTTGGCCACCCTTGCGCCTGTCGCTATATCGCCTGCCGGAAGCTGGCGGCTCTTTATGCAGGAAAGAAAGTTGCCCACATGGTTGTAGAGGCCTTTCCCTTCTCCTTTTCGGAACGGGACGGCTTCCATCCGGGGCGTATTGCCGGCTACAACGGGCAATACCTCCCAACCGGCGCGGGTTAGTACCATAGTACCGTTTTCGCCATAGAAAGCCAAGCCTTCTTTTTTGTCGAACAAGCCCTGACTGATACCGCAGGCATGATCCCAGATAATGTTGAAATCCTTATAGGCATACGTAGCCATAAGGGTGTCGGGCGTTTCCATAGCGTCGGCAGGATAGGCAAATTTGCCTCCGCTGGCAAAAACGTGCGCAGGCAGTTCGGCGCCCATTCCTTCCAGCGCGTAATCCAGCAGGTGTACGCCCCAGTCGGACATTAATCCCCCGGCATAATCCCAAAAGAAGCGGAAGTTGTAATGAAAGCGATACTCGTTAAACGGACGCTTGGGCGCCGGGCCCAGCCACATATCGTAGTCTACGCCGGCAGGGGGAGCGCTGTCCGGCTTTACGGGGAGCGCAGGTTTTCCGTCCTGATAAGCCCATACTTTCACGGTGCGTATGCGTCCGATGTTTCCCTGCCGCAAATAGCCGGCGGCTTCGTTCCAGTGAGGGTCGCTCCGTTGCCACTGCCCCACCTGTACAATCCGGTCGTACTTGCGGGCGGCTTTCAGCATCAGGTTGCACTCTTCTATCGTATTGGCGAGGGGTTTTTCCACATACACATCTTTCCCTGCCTGCGCCGCCCCAATCATCGGGAGGCAATGCCAATGGTCGGGCGTACCTATAATCACTGCGTCTACATCCTTATTATCTATCACCCTGCGCCAGTCTTTATACAGATGGGGTACTTTCTTTCCGCTCTTTTTTTCCACGTCGGCCGCGCGTTTGTTCAGCCATTCGTCGTCTATATCGCAAAGGGCTACGCACTCCGTCTCCGGATAGTCCAGAAACGTATTCAGGTCTGCATATCCCATGCTGCGGCAGCCTATCAGCGCTACCTTTATTTTATTACTGGGGGCGGTTTGCCCGTATGCGTAGGAGCGTCCGGTTAGCGGAGCCAGGCCTATCGCTGCGGCCGAGAGAGCCGACTTCTGTAGAAAATTTCTTCTGTTCATACTGTGTTTTTCTTTATATTTGTTAATTTTAATGCCGGATATATTTATATCTTTGCACAAAAATAAAAAAATTATTTATATCATTTTGCTTGTTACGATGATTAATCATACAACTATCAAACGAAAAGCGCCCAACTGGTATGTACTATATACGGCGCCCAGAGCCGAAAAACGGGTAAACGAGAGGCTTATCGGCCAAGGGATAGAAGCATGGTTGCCGGTACATCGTTCGCCCCGCGTATGGTCAGACAGGGTGAAGATTGTTGAAATTCCCTTATTCAGTTCCTATATATTTGTTAAATGCCGGGAGTACGAGTTACGCGATTTGCTGAAGGTGGATGGAGTAGCCCGTATTATATATTACGACGGGAAACCGGCCGTTGTTCTTCAGAAAGAAATAAACGCTATCCGCAAGTTCCTCGAAGAGGCGGCCAATCATACGCTGGTGGTGGGCGACGAAGTGGAAATCCTGGCCGGCGCCATGAAAAACATATCGGGCAAGGTGCGGAAAATAAAGAAGAAATACCTCGTTATCTATCTGGAGCAAATGGGCGTTATCGCCCAGGTAAACCTCAACGAAGTAGCCCCCGTAGCGCGCTTGCGATAATCCATAAAATATAATACCTCATGGAAAAACAACAACAATCTTCTCCTCAACGTTTGGAATCTCTTGATGCGCTTCGCGGCTTCGACCTTTTTTGCCTGGTTGCCTTAGAGATCGTTTTTCATCCGCTTCAGCGGGCTATCGGCATGCCTTGGTTCGACTCGTTTATGTGGGGATTCTCTCATGTGCAGTGGGAAGGATTCTCTACCTGGGACTTGGTGATGCCGCTTTTCATGTTTATGTCGGGCGTCTCCATGCCTTTTGCCTTTTCAAAATATAAAACCAGCCCGGATAAGCGTACCGTATACCGGCGCATCGGCAAACGGGTAGCACTTCTGTGGATTTTTGGAATGATGTGCCAGGGCAACCTGCTGGCCTTCGATCCGGATAAGATCTATTTGTTTTCAAACACCTTGCAGGCAATTGCCATAGGATACCTGATTGCGGCGGCGCTGTTTCTGCATTGTCGCACGGAGGTGCAGGCAGGAGTTGCCGCCGCCCTGCTTCTTATCTCGTGGGCCGCCATGCAGTTTGTTAGCATAGACGGCTACGGCGGAGGCAGTTATACGCCAGACGGCAATCTGGCCGAAGGGATAGACCGCGCCGTGCTGGGACGGTTTCGCGACGGAGCTACGGCCACGGCAGAGGGCGGCGTAATCTTCTCCGAAAGCTATCGCTATACCTGGATACTCAGCAGCCTGAACTTTGGCGTAACCGTGCTGACGGGCTTGTTTGCCGGACAAATCATTAAAAGCGCCCGCCGGCAAAGCCAAAAGCTAAAACTGCTCGTTGCCGCAGGAATTGCCCTGGCGGCTGCCGGCTGGCTCTGGGGATTGCAGGCGCCTGTAGTTAAAAAGATATGGAGCAGCTCCATGACGCTGGTAAGCAGCGGCTACTGCTTCCTGCTAATGGCCGCGTTCTATTACTGGATTGATTACAAAGGCCGCCGCAAAAACATTACCTGGCTAAAAGTATACGGCATGAACTCCATCACAGCCTATATGCTGGCCAATATCATTAATTTCAGATGCATAGGCGAGTCGCTGTTCTACGGTTTGCAGCCCCTCCTGGGCAACTTCTACCCTGTGCTGCCGGCCTTAGTAAACGTATCTGTCATCTACCTGATCCTCTGGCTGATGTACAAGCGCAACCTGTTCCTCAAAATATAACCCCCCGCCGCCCCTGACAGGGATAAGACTCAAAGTGTCAACAAATAGCAGGCATAACAAGTGGAAGTAAACAAATATCAGGTATAAGTATAAATCCGAGTCAACTTTTCTACGCGATAAGACTGACAGACAGTCAACCTAAATCAGGAAATGACAATACCCCTCAAATTTTCTCCTTCAAGGAAATAAATTTTCTCCCTTGCGGAAATTCAGGCGGGTACTTGTAAAAATTTAGACGCGGTCTATTTCCTGTTTTCCGCACTGGGACACCCGAAAAATTATTTTGCGGCAACCCATCTGCCGACCATATCGTAGAGTTGCTGTTGCTCAGCGTCCATATTCAGGATTTTTGTTCTGAACGACCCTGATTTCGGTAAGCGATATGTCAGTTGGTACATATTTTTGGTCGGTTCCTGCGCCCGTTTGACAGTGATATCCGACTTTGCTTTCTTCAACATCCTTTCCAATTCTAACAATACCGTGTATGCTGTGAAACAAATGCAGATATGACCTTCTATCCGATTGCGCAGGTGATGATAAACCGGACGTATGCGCAGGTCGGTCTTATTCATCCTGAAAGCCCGTTCAATATACCGGAGATTACCGTAATTTTCAATTACTTTAGCCGCAGATAACCGTGTGTTTGTAACATAACCTTTCAAGCCGTCCCAAGCTGCATTGACGACGTATTTTTCTCCGTCAATGAAAATCCTGATTTCTCCCTCGAGTTTCAAAAATCTGTTATAGCCGCGATTGTTGATGCTTGATTTTGTCAATTTACCGCTCTGAATACGCTTTTGCAACCGCAACAGCCCTTTCTCCCGATTGTATCTGTCTTTTTTTGCCCTGTTTTCACTTTGGGAAAGTATCAGCCTCGTCTTGTCTTCCTTTTTCAGAACGGCTGTTTGTCCGTTTTGCAAGTTCAGCGCAAGAATTTGTTGCTTCAAAATTTCCTTTTCGTTTTTAATCCTCGCTCCCAGAATGTATTTGTAACCGTTTTTTTCCAACGCCTTGCGATTTTTTTCGGACAAAAGCCCTGAATCGGCTACCACCACCGGTTTGCCCAGAGAAAATTTGTTTGCCAGATTTTCCAAAACAGGAATAAATGTGTCGCCTTCCAATATATTCCCTTCAAATATCTCATAACCAATCGGATTGCCTTCGGCAGCAACCAAAAGCCCAAGAAAAATCTGCGGACAATGATGCTTGCCATCTTTGGAAAAGCCCGTTTTACGCAGGTCGTCCTCGTCCGAGGCTTCAAAATACAGCGTAGTCATATCATAAAACGCAACGCTGATTTTTCCTTTTAACACCTTTTGGGTATGCTCAAAGGTGATTTTTTCTACCTGCTCTTTTATCGCTGTTTTCTTTTTATCATCCTGCCGCTTGCCTTCTTTCTTAAAACAAAGTGTATCTAAAAAACGGTAAATCCTGTCAATGGAATATATAACACCTTGATAACGTTCCAAATAGTCAATCGTTTTCAGCTTGCTGCCCGGGCTGAACAGACGGGAAATAATCAAATGTCGAAACATTTCTATGCTGATGGCGTTGTAACCAATTTTGTCGTACAACGCACCAAAAATCAATTCGGGACCAATCACGCGAATCTGTTCATTTGAAAATGTCGCAATAAAATCTGAAAACAACGCATCTTCCCTGTCTTCAAACAGCTCGCCACAAAAGCCCTGCTGCCGAACAATGAAAGAGCGGGCCTGCTCTTCCAGCCGAAGCAGCTCCTGCTCAGTCCGTCCTGTGCCAAAACTCCGCAACACCTTGCTTTTGCCGCCACGTTTGAGTATGACCTGAACACTTATTTTGCCTGATTTGTTGGGCTTCCTGCGTACAAACATAATGCAAACTTACGAAAAAACCACCCGGGACACCCAAAAATCAAAATCATTACTCGTATCTATATGATTATTAGTTTGTTATTTTCAAGAAGATTTTTTTGCGGAAAACAGGAAAAAAGGAGGGCTAAAAGTCCATCTGCCGACCGACGTTCACGCCGACACGGCAAAGTTTGCAACAATCAGCGAATCAAAGATGCATGACAAAAAGTTTCTCTCTAAACTGTCGTTGCCTGCGGGCAGTATGGTAACCATGGATAGGGTGTACAATTATTACCGGCAGTTTGCCGAATGGACGGAAGAAGGCGTATTCTTCATTACAAGACGGAAAAAAAATGCAAAGGCGGAAGTCGTCGAAACGGTTCATGAGTTGATGCGGACCGACAAAGACAGCGAGACGAAAGCCTGTGTCATC
>JAIRYL010000229.1 GCA_031267775.1 Tannerellaceae bacterium | reverse complement strand
ATTGCCCATATAGATCATGGTAAAAGTACCCTGGCCGACCGTTTGCTTGAATATACCAAAACAATAGAAATAAACCATGCGCAAATCCTTGACGATATGGATTTGGAGCGGGAACGTGGAATAACAATCAAAAGCCATGCTATTCAAATGGAATATACCTGTAATAATGAAAAATATATTCTGAATTTAATCGATACGCCGGGACACGTAGACTTTTCGTATGAGGTATCCCGTTCTATTGCAGCTTGCGAAGGAGCGTTATTGATTGTAGACGCCGCTCAGGGTATTCAGGCGCAAACCATATCGAATCTGTATATGGCTATTGAGAATGACTTGGAAATCATTCCCGTAATCAATAAGATCGACCTTCCGAGCGCTATGCCCGACGAAGTGGAAGACCAGATTGTGGAATTGTTAGGCAGTAAGCGGGAAAGTATTCTGCGCGCCAGCGGGAAGACAGGCGAAGGCGTATATGATATACTGAATGCAGTAATAGAAAAAATACCGGCTCCTAAAGGCGATCCGGACGCTCCGCTTCAATGTTTGATATTCGATTCTGTATTTAATTCATTTCGCGGTATTATCGCTTACTTTAAAGTGATGAATGGCGTTGTCCGTAAGGGTGATTATGTAAAGTTTATTGCCACGGAGAAGGAATATAACGCCGATGAGGTGGGCGTGTTGAAGTTGGAAATGTCTCCCCGGAACGAAATCCGTACGGGAGATGTGGGCTACATCATATCGGGTATTAAAACATCCAAGGAAGTAAGGGTAGGGGATACGATCACTCATGTGAAGAATGGCGCGAAGGCGGCAATTTCCGGTTTTGAAGAAGTTAAGCCCATGGTGTTTGCCGGGGTTTATCCGATAGACAGCGAAGACTTTGAAAACC
This sequence comes from Tannerellaceae bacterium, assembly GCA_031267775.1. Lineage (GTDB taxonomy): Bacteria > Bacteroidota > Bacteroidia > Bacteroidales > Tannerellaceae > DFXE01. The sequence continues at coordinate 3,328 of JAIRYL010000229.1, read as the reverse complement.
TGCGTACTTCCCTCGAAAAATTGCAACTGAACGATGCGTCGTTAACTTTCCAGCCTGAAAGTTCGGCAGCGTTGGGTTTTGGTTTTCGTTGTGGTTTCTTAGGATTACTTCACATGGAAATCGTGCAGGAGCGTTTAGACCGGGAGTTTGATATGGACGTTATTACCACTGTTCCAAACGTATCTTATAAGGTATATGACAAGAAAGGCAATTGTATAGAAGTGCATAATCCAAGCGGTTTGCCCGACCCTACATTGATTGAACATATTGATGAGCCTTATATTCGGGCGTCGGTTATTACCAATACGGCCTATATCGGGCCTATCATGACATTATGCTTGGGTAAGCGCGGCGTACTGCTCAGGCAGGAATATATTTCGGGCGACCGTGTAGAGATTTACTATGATATACCTTTGGGTGAAATCGTAATTGACTTTTACGATAAACTGAAAAGTATCTCCAAGGGATATGCCTCGTTCGATTACCATATTCAGGATTTTCGTCCGAGTAAACTGGTGAAATTAGATATCCTTTTGAATGGCGAGCCGGTAGACGCCCTCTCCACTTTGACGCATGTAGACAATAGCGTAAACTTTGGACGGCGGATGTGCGAAAAGCTGAGGGAACTTATTCCGCGTCAACAGTTTGATATTGCTATACAAGCGGCGATTGGATCGAAAATTATAGCTCGCGAAACGGTAAAAGCCGTGCGTAAGGATGTAACGGCTAAATGTTATGGAGGAGATATTTCGCGTAAGCGTAAACTATTGGAAAAACAGAAGGAAGGAAAGAAACGAATGAAACAAATCGGAACGGTAGAAGTTCCGCAAAAAGCATTTCTTGCCGTATTGAAATTAGATTAAAAGAGGGCGGGAAAGGTAGAAATAATGAAATTTACGAACGTTTTCAAGTTTTTGTTTCAGATTAAAAGTGCAAACCATTAACCTGAAACAAATAAACCTGTCTTATTATATTATATAATCCCTTGCGCCATCATCGCTTTGGCTACTTTCATAAATCCGGCAATATTGGCGCCTTTTACATAGTTGACATAATCTCCCTCTTTTCCATGAGTTACGCATTGGTTGTGGATGGCGCTCATAATCTGATGTAATTTAGCGTCTACTTCTGCCGCCGTCCATGAAATATGCATGGCGTTTTGCGTCATTTCCAAACCGGATGTGGCAACGCCGCCTGCATTAACGGCTTTTCCGGGCGCAAAGAGCGTTTTATGTTTGATAAATAAATCAACAGCTTCGGCGGTACAACCCATGTTGGAAGTTTCAGCTACGCAGATAGAATGATTAGCAATGATTTGTCTGGCGTCATTTTCGTCCAGTTCATTTTGGGTAGCGCATGGAATTACGACGTCTGCTTTCTGTTTCCAAGGACGTTCGTTTGGATAAAATCGGGCGTTCGGAAATTCTTCCGCATAAGGTTCTACAATATCATTGCCCGAGTTACGGAGTTCAAGCAGATACTCGATTTTCTTTCCCGCTATTCCTTCGGAATCATATACATACCCATCCGGGCCGGATATTGTGATTACTTTAGCCCCTAATTCCGTCGCTTTTGTCGCTGCGCCCCAGGCAACGTTTCCAAAGCCGGAAAGGGCTACCGTTTTGTCTTTCATGTCAATACCATGCGTTTCCAGCATTTGGCGCACAAAATAGAGCGAACCGAATCCGGTTGCTTCCGGACGTAAGATAGAACCGCCATATTCCATCCCTTTCCCTGTAAATGTACCGGTATTTTCGCGAGCCAGCTTTTTGTACATGCCATACATATAACCTATTTCGCGTCCGCCTACGCCGATATCGCCCGCCGGAACATCCGTGTCGGGGCCGATATTGCGCCACAATTCCATAATGAAAGCCTGACAGAACCGCATAATTTCAGCATCGCTCTTTCCGCGGGGCGCAAAATCAGAACCTCCTTTTCCTCCTCCCATTGGAAGGGTAGTCAGGGCATTTTTAAATGTTTGTTCAAAACCTAAAAATTTCAGGATAGATAAATTGACAGACGGGTGGAAACGAATGCCTCCTTTATATGGCCCAATAGCGCTATTGAACTGTACGCGAGAACCTAAATTTAGTTGAACATCTCCTTTGTCGTCTACCCAAGGTACGCGGAAAGTAATAATACGTTCGGGTTCAACCAAACGTTCTATAATTTTTGCCTTTTCAAACTCAGGATGTTCGTTATAGACGTCTTCGATAGATAAGAGAACTTCTTTTACAGCTTGCAAATATTCCTTTTCTCCAGGGTGTTTGGCTTCTAATAAAGATAAAATTGATTCTGTATTCATAGCGTTTAATTTAAATTTGAGTGACAATATGCTCACAAAAGTATGTATTTATATGAAATGGCAAAGTTTTTTGCTTACTTTTGGTCGCTTTAAATTGTTAAATTTCATGAGTGGTATTCCTGATTTTAAGCATTTGGCTTTTAAAGATACATCTTTTGCCAATCTGATGAATAAGCGTATATATAATGTATTGCTTATTGCTACAAAGTATGATGCGTTTATGCTGGAAGACGACGGGCGCGTAGACGAACAAATATTTAATGAATACACGGCGTTGAGTCTCCGGTATCCTCCCCGTTTTACGCAAGTCGCAACGGAAGAAGAGGCGCTTGCCGAATTGCAAAGCCGTAACTTTGAATTGATTATCTGTATGCCGAATATGGATAACCGCGATATATTCGCCGCCGCCAAAGAGATTAAAAAATATTATCCCACTATACCGATTGTCGTACTGACGCCTTTTTCCAAAGAAGTTTCCAAAAGAGTAGCATGCGAGGATTTAAGCGCTATCGACTATGTATTTAGCTGGCTTGGCAATTCCGAATTACTGCTGGCCATTATCAAGCTGATAGAAGACAAAATGAATGCGCCCGACGATACGGAAAGCGTAGGCGTGCAAATTATTTTGCTGGTAGAAGATTCCATACGTTTTTATTCTTCGGCTTTACCTTATTTATATAAGTTTGTTTTGGAACAAAGCCAGGAATTTTCAAAAGAGGCTTTGAATGATCACCAGCGCACGTTACGCATGCGGGGGCGTCCTAAAATAAAATTAGCCCGCACCTATGAAGAGGCTGTTCGTATCTTCGATCGGTATAAAGACCATACGTTGGGTATTATTTCGGATATGAGTTTTATGCGCGAAGGCAGGAAAGATCCGTTTGCCGGATATAAATTCGGCCGGTATGTGCATAAATCAGGCTTGGTAATACCTTTTGTCATGGAATCGTCCGAAGCCTCTAATAAGGTATACGCTAAGGAATTGGGAACTTCGTTTATCGATAAGAACTCCAAAAGTTA
>JAIRYL010000211.1 GCA_031267775.1 Tannerellaceae bacterium | reverse complement strand
AAGCATTTTGATATATGAAAAAAAGTATGATTCGTTTATTTATTTGCCTTGTTTTACCATGTATGGCAAGCCATAAAGGTTTTGCCGAAAACCCTGATTTATTAGCCGGTACGGCAAAGGTCAACATGACCCCGGCTACAGAACCGGTACATGATTCCCTTTATGCCAGATGCCTGTTGCTGGATATAGACAAGATACGTGTTGCTTTTGTCTCCGTCGACCTTCCGGGTATGTCGAGCGACAAGGTGAAAAAGATCTGTAAGGAAAAATACGGTATCGACCATTTACTGATTTGTTCTACGCATAACCACTCGGCTCCATTCCGTTTTTCGCGGAAAGATTATGCCGCCTTTTATGAAGATAAGGTGTTGGAATGTATCAGGCAAGCCTCTTCCGATTTGTTTGAAGCTACGGTATGCGCCGGACGGAAGAGTTTTCCGCAACTGGGATTTATTCGCCTGATTGTGCGAGACGACGGCCATGCCCGCGAATCCTGGTTTCCCGACGAACAGCACAGTTATCTAAACCGCGAAAGAATTCCCTACGGGCCGGTCGACAACGAAGTAGGGGTGCTGAAAATATCGGATAAAAACGGGAATCCGAAAGTGATTGTGATAAACTATGCCTGTCATCCCGACGTTGTTTGCGATAATTACGAGATATCGGCAGATTATCCGGGAGTCGCCACCCGCAAAGTGGAAGAAGCGTTCGATAATCAGGTGAACTGTCTTTTTGTAAACGGAGCCGGCGGGAATGTGGCGCCGCTCTTTACCGTACCCAGAAGAACCGGGCCTGACGATCCGTTGAAGACCGATTACAGCCAGATGGATAAAATGGGAGAGATATTGGCTTATCATACGGTAAAAGTAGCCCGGTCGATCAAACCTCAGGAGGGGAAAACATCCGTTGGATACAGGGAAGACTCGTTGTCGTTTACCGGTCGTTTCAATAAATCCTTACAGTTCAATATCCGCGTGGCAACCCTGTTGATCAATGACGAAATACTGATTGGAACATCTCCGGGCGAACTGTTCACCCAACTGGCTATCGACTGGAAGCAAAAGATGCAAAAAGAAGTGGCAAATCCGTTTTTCTTTGGCTATACCTGGATTGAAGGAGGTTCGCCCGGTTATGTGCCGGATATTAAAGGAGCAGCCTTAGGCGGTTTTGGAGCGGATCAAGGCGACCGGATGATAGAAGTGGGCGCCGGCGAACAGATTATGAACCGGCTTTACGAAAACTATTTCCGGCTGAACGGATTGATGCGCAGTGAAACAGGGCCTTTCGGCTTTACGCGCGGCGACAGGTGGGAAACCATTTTAATACCATCCGAACAAAAGAAATAATATGTATAAATTATCGCTTCCAATCGGTTGCATACTGGCGTTAAGCATTTGTTCCTGCCTGCAAAAGGCCGACGTAAATACAAAGACGCCTTCCGATTATGTGAATCCTTTCATTGGGACGGGAGGGCACGGGCATACGTTTCCCGGCGCTACCGTTCCGTATGGAATGGTTCAGTTAAGTCCGGATACCCGTAGCGAAGGGTGGGACGGCTGCAGCGGATATCATTATTCCGACAGCTCGATCATCGGTTTCAGTCATACCCATTTAAGCGGAACAGGCATTGGCGATTATGGCGATATCCTGTTTATGCCGTTTCAGGGCGCTGTGAAATGGAACGCCGGAGATGAAAAGAATCCCGATACAGGATACAGGTCGAGATTCGCGCATGAAAAAGAAAAAGCCGTTCCCGGATATTATGCCGTAACGTTAACCGATTACGATATTGACGTAGAGCTAACCGCTTCTACGCGGGCCGGATTTCACAGGTACGCCTTCAACCGGGCCGGACGTCACGGGGTTATGATCGATCTGACGCATACGATTCACGGTCATCCGAATCCGCTGAACGAGATACGTATACTAAGCGATACGGAAATAGCCGGCATTAAAATCACCCGTGGCTGGGCGTCGAATCATCACGTCTATTTTTACGCCCGGTTTAACAAACCGTTTTCCTGTAAACTGATGGATACCGGAGAAGAAGTTGCCGGAAAGGAAGTATCTTCCCAACAGGCCAAAGCCGTTTTGCTTTTCGACGGGCATGCCGGAGAAGAACTTCTGGCAAAGGTGGGTATTTCGGCAGTCGATATAGAAGGCGCCAGGAATAACCTGGAGGCGGAAGACGCCGGCTGGAATTTTGACAGGGTAACAGCCGAAGCAAAAGATAAATGGGCGGAACAGTTGAATAAGATTCGGGTGGAAGGCGGCGATACGGATCGTAAAACCATTTTCTATACGGCTCTTTACCACTGTTCTGTCAGTCCGAATGTTTTTTCGGACGCCGACGGCCGTTACCGGGGGATGGATCAAAAAATCCATACAGACAAAGGCTTTACCAATTATACCGTTTTCTCCCTTTGGGATACCTTCCGGGCGTTTCATCCGTTACTGACTGTTATCGATCCCGAACGCGATACGGATTTCATACGGGCTTTGCTGACCAAGTACGACGAAGGAGGTATTCTTCCCAAATGGGAACTGGCGGCAAATTATACGGGATCGATGATTGGCTATCATGCGGTTTCGGTTATTACAGACGCTTATATGAAAGGTATACGGAATTACGACGTGGAGAAAGCTTACAGGGCCTGTATAGCAACCTCTCTTTACGATACCGCCGGTATTTTATACCCGTCGGAGGCAGTCAGGGAAAAGTTGACGCCCATAGCCCGGAAATATTATAACGAACGGGGATATATCCCGGCGGATCTCGCTGCCAAAGCGGTTTCCGAAGGATTGGAATATGCTTATTGCGACTGGTGCATATCCGTATTGGCTAACGAACGGGGCGATAAGGATACGTATGAAGTTTACAGGAAACGCGCGCTGAATTATAAAAACTGTTTTGATCCGGCTACAGGATTTATGCGGGGAATGAACGCGGACGGTACGTGGGAAACGCCCTTTAACCCCAGAGCTTCGGGAAGAAGCTATGTAGAGGGAAATGCGTGGCAGTGGAACTGGTATGTGCCGCAGGATATACCCGGATATGTAGCGCTGACGGGAGGAAGGGACGCCTTTATCCGAAAACTGGATTCGCTGTTTACAATCCCCTCTTATATAGAAGGCGAGCGAAGAATGGCGGATGCAACCGGACTGATAGGGCAATATGCGCACGGAAACGAACCAAGCCACCATACGACCCATATCTATAATTATCTGGGAGAACCCTGGAAAACGCAGCAACTGGCAGACTCCATCCTGTACGCGCTTTACGCGAACGACCCCGACGGGTTATCCGGAAACGAAGATTGCGGGCAAATGTCGGCCTGGTATATACTGAATGCCATGGGCTTTTACTCCTTTTGTCCCGGTAATCCGGACTATTCCATCGGACGCCCCATCTTTGATAAAGTAACGCTGAATCTTTCCAATGGAAAGAAGTTTCGCATTGCGGTTGAAAATAATGCAAGAAAAAACAAATACATCCAGTCGGCTTGGCTTAACGGTAAATTGTTGGACAAGCCTCGATTTACCCATGCCGATATAGTGAAAGGCGGGAAACTGACGCTGAAGATGGGGCCGGAAATAAATACGGGCTGGGGTAGATAACGTATAAAATTTCGTATCCTGAACGAAGACAGGATACATGTTTGTATCACCATAAAAAATAAATATCATGAAAAAAGAATTATCAAGAAGAGCCTTTTTGGGAACGGCGGCTTTGGGAGCCGGAGCAGCTTTATTGCCGCAAGGCCTGTCGGCTTCGGAAGTGTTGGAAATGCGCGAAAGCAGTACGGTAAATAACGATCCGCTGAAGATAGGGATGATGAGTTATTTGATTGGGAGCGAATGGGACTTGGATACCATGATTAAAAACTGTACGGAGACCCGGTTTCTGCACGCGGAGCTGCGTACCACGCACGGACATGGCGTGGAAGTTTCGCTTACGAAACGCCAGCGGCAGGACGTGAAAAATAAAATTGCGGATTCGGCTTTGGAAGCAATAAGTCTGGCGAGCGAATATATGTTTCATTTTCCCGATAAAAAGGTATTGAGGGAAAATATAGAGGGTACGAAAGTTTTCCTGCAGTTGGCCGCCGACGTGGGCGCTATTGGTATCCGCGTGTTCCCCAATGATATACCGGACGACGTGCCTGAAGAAAAAACAATGGAGCAGATAGGGAAATCCCTGGCCGAAGTAGGGAAGGCAGGGCACGACCTGGGGGTGGACGTGCGCGTATGTATTCACGGGCGGAAAACCAACCAGGTGCATGTAATTAAAAAGATTATCGACTATTCGGAAAGCCCGTATGTGTATGTAAACTGGAATTGCGATTAC
>JAIRYL010000131.1 GCA_031267775.1 Tannerellaceae bacterium | reverse complement strand
GATCACTTTGAAGAGCGCTTGTGAATTGATAACTCAATTCCATGGATAGATTGGCTGTCATTTTGAATGGTATTTTGGCTGCAAAGATATAATTTATTTTTATGTGAGTGACATTGCCCTTGCGGGGGACGCGCCCAAATTAAATGGAGAATGGAGAATGGAGAATGGAGAATTATAAAAGCAGAAGGAAGAATTTGCAGATGTATCTGACGCTTCTTGCATGGGGAGAATGCTTGACGTAGCATTTTTTTGGTTCGATTTATTTTCATTCTCCATTCTCCCTTCTGCTTTTTTTCAACTTATTTTTGTTTCTTTGCATGCTGAATATCAAGGGGTGCTTGTTTTCTCCGTTTACGGGAGGTATACAGGCTGAGATTATACCCATATTACCTGATGCGGATAATACCGACGAAGGGAAAAGGAACAAACTGCGGCCGCGTCTGTTCCGGCGTATTTCTTCTACCAAACGCTCCTCTCCTATTCAAAAACAGGATGTTTAATCAGTAAATTGACTAAGGATGAAACGTGTATTTTTATTTGCGGCAGCTTTGCTTTTGCCTGCTGCCGCGTACGGCGACGAATGGCCGGCAGATTCTGTTAAAACGGTTAAAGACGTGTCGCTGGACGAAGTGGTTATTACGGCTGCCAAAGCGGCAAAAGGTACGCCTGTGGCTTACAGCGAGGTATCGAAGGATGAACTTTCAAGGCGCAACGACGGGCAGGGTATACCTTATCTTATTTTGCAAACGCCCGCCATAAGCATGACTTCCGACGCGGGGACGGGGATTGGTTATTCGGGCTTCCGGATTCGCGGAACAGACGCCAACCGTATTAATATAACGGTGAACGGCGTGCCGCTGAATGATTCGGAATCGCATGGCGTTTTTTGGGTGAATATGCCCGACTTTGCTTCGTCTGTGGAGAATATCCAGATTCAACGGGGCGTGGGGACGTCGACCAACGGAGCGGCGGCCTTTGGCGCTACGGTGGCCATGCAGACCGAAAATCCGTCTATGAAGCCTGGCGCCGAATATGCGCTCTCTACCGGTTCTTTTGGAACGGTAAAGCATACGGCCAAAGGCGGGACGGGGTTGCTCTACAATCATTTTGCGTTTGACGCGCGCTACTCAAACGTGGGCAGCGACGGTTTTATAGACAGGGCTTCGGCCCGGATGAGTTCTTATTTTGTGTCGGCTGCCTGGTATGAGGATAATATGCTGATTAAATTCCAAACATTCGGCAGCTCGGAAAAAACGTATCAGGCCTGGAACGGCGTTCCTTCTGCCATGCTGAAACTTTCGGGCGAGGGGGCTGAAAACCGTACGTTTAATCCTTGCGGAATGTATGAAGAAAACGGCGAAGTTAAGTTTTACGACAACCAAACGGACAATTACTGGCAGGAGCATTATCACTTGATGGTCAGCCGGCGGACGGGCGACGCCTGGAACATGAACCTTACCCTCCATTATACGCCCGGAAACGGTTATTACGAAGATTATAAAGCCGGCGCCAAACTTGCCGCCTATAAACTTGCTGCTTTCGCCAACCCGGAAGGCGGCGAAACGACAAGAACGGATCTGGTTCGACGCAAATGGCTCGACAGCCATTTTTACGGCGCTGTTTACAGCGCCAACTACCGAAGCCGGAAGCTGCAGGCTACCGTTGGTACGGCAATCAACAACTTTGTATGCGATCATTTCGGGCGGGTTATCTGGACTAAGTCGGCTTATTCTCTGCCTGCTCCCGATTACGAATATTACCGCAACAAAGGCGAAAAGCTGGATTACAGCGCCTGCGTAAAAGTAAACTGGCTCTTTCGTCCCAACCTGAGCGGATACGCAGACCTGCAATACAGAGGTATCGATTACAAAATAAACGGCAGCGACGACAAAGCTGGAGACCAGGTACATATAGCCAAAAACTGGCATTTCTTTAACCCGAAAGCGGGGTTGAATTACCTGAAAAACGAACATGACGCTTTTGTTTCCTGCGCTGTAGCCCACCGCGAACCGAATCGCGACAATTTTACGGAGGCCGGCGTAAACCAGTATCCTGTCCACGAAACATTGGTCGACTATGAAGCGGGATACAGTTTCCGGCAAAAAAGCTTTTACGCAGGGGTCAACCTGTATTATATGGATTACGACAACCAGCTCATCCTGTCGGGTAAAATAAGCGAGATAGGCGAAGCGCTCACCACCAATATAAAAGACAGTTACCGCATGGGGATGGAGGTAAGCGGAGGCGTATCCGTCGCGCGCTGGCTAACATGGAATGGCAACGTATCGTTTAGCCGAAATAAAATAAAGAATTTTACCGAGTTTGTAGACGACTGGGATACCGGCGAGCAAATCAGCCATTATATAGGAACTGCCACGATTGCTTATTCGCCGGATATAATAGCCAACAGCTCCGTTGATTTCTATTACAAAAATTTTTCGGCCAGTTTTAATTCGCACTATGCAGGTCGCCAGTATATGGATAATACATCCTGCAAAGACAGGTCGATAGACCCTTATTTTGTAAACAGTTTGCGCCTGGGATACGTGTTCAAACCCAAATTTATGAAAGAAATCGTTTTGGATGTAACCTTGAACAATCTCTTCAACGAAGCTTACGAAACAAACGCCTGGGTGTATTCATACATGGAAGGCGGCGTACGGAAGAAAGACGACGGCTACTTTACGCAAGCAGGTATACACGCCATGGGAAGAATTGCTTTCCGATTTTAAAAAAACAAACGCTTATGCTGGAATATTTTGGAGTTATAACGGGCTTGGTTTATATGGCGCTGGAAATTAAACAGCGTCCGCTTATGTGGGTGGTAGGATTCGTTACTTCGCTGGTATATGTGTTTGTTTTCTTCGGGTCGAAACTGTATGCCGACATGGGATTGCAGCTATATTATGCGCTGATCAGCATCTACGGCTTTTGGCTATGGACAGGGACGGATCTTTCAAAAGAAGCGGCGTCGCCGGTTGATAGCCGGATTCTGTACCGCCATGTCAATCTGCTGTTATCGGTAAAGATTTTACTGGCGCTATCGGCGTTTCATGGCGCTTTGTATTACTTGCTGATTACCTTTACAGATTCGCCCGTCCCTGCCGGAGACGCGTTTATTACTGCCGCAGGGGTTGTAGCCACCTGGATGCTGGCCCGCCGGATGATAGAGCACTGGTATGTATGGATTGTCGCCAATGCGGTATCTGTTTATATTTATTATCTGCGCAGCCTGTATCCTACCATGTTTCTTTATCTTTGCTACACTCTGCTGGCTGTTGCCGGCCTGTATATGTGGATTAAAAAAGGAACTGAAAGCAAATGATAAAGCCTTACAACTGCGTTATTGTAGCAAACGGAAGTTTTCCCTCGTCTCCCCTGCCTTTGCAGATGCTGGGGGAGGCTTCTGTTATCATAGCTTGCGACGGAGCGGTAGAAGCGCTTCACAAACATGGCTTTATCCCGCGCGCCATTGTGGGCGACATGGATAGCTTGCCGGTGGAAATGCGCGAAATATATGCCGACCGCCTGTATGTTCATGCCGACCAGGAAACAAACGACCTGACAAAAGCGGTTTGCCATGCCTGTACATCCGGCCAAAAGGAAGCGCTGATTGTGGGAGCTACCGGTATGCGCGAAGACCATACGTTAGGTAATATCTCGCTTCTGGCAGACTATGCTTCGCTGTTTAATCGCGTGGAAATACTAACGGATTACGGCCTGTTCACCCCTCTCTGCCAAACGACTACCTTAAAGAGCAAACCCGGCCAACAGGTTTCTTTAGTTTCTTTATATCCCGAAGGAAAGATAACGACGGAAAACTTACGCTGGCCTGTCGCAAACCGCATCCTGACGTCGTGGTGGCAAGGAACGCTCAACGAAGCGCTGGGCGATTCTTTCACCATTCATCTGGAGAAAAACGCGCGCGTGATTGTTTACAGGCTATTCGCGGAGAAATAAAAAAGAAAGAGGAAGGATATCAAACGATTCCTTCCTCTTTCTTCTTTTTTTCCCCGTTTTATATCAAAGGCTTTTTACGCCGAGCAGATATTCTGCAATCTGAACGGCATTCAGGGCGGCTCCTTTTTTAATTTGGTCGCTAACCGTCCAAAACGTTAACCCGTTTGGATGGGTTAAGTCTTTGCGGATACGGCCTACGTAAACAGGCTCTTTACCGGCTACAAACAAAGGCATCGGATAATCTTTGCGGGCAGGATCGTCTTGCAACACAATCCCTTCCGCTTCGGCAAACGCCTTGCGGGCTTCTTCTACGCCGACGGGACGTTCTGTTTCTATCCACGTGGCTTCGCTATGGGCGCGCATAACGGGTACGCGTACGCACGTAGCGCTCACTTCGATATCCGAATGCATGATCTTGCGCGTTTCATGATACATCTTCATCTCCTATTTTGTGTAATCATTGTCTGTAAAAACGTCTACCTGAGGAATCAAATTATATGCCAACTGATAAGCAAATTTCTCCGCCGCCGGTTCTTCGCCCTTTATAATTTGTTCATACTGTTTTATCAGTTCAGCCATAGCGGTTGCTCCTGCCCCGCTTGCCGCTTGATAGGTAGATACATGCACCCGTTTTATATGAGACAGCTTTTCGATGGCTTCCAATGCCACCACCAACTGGATCGTCGTGCAATTGGGATTGGCGATAATGCCGCGCGGACGGATCAACGCGTCTTTCGCATTTACTTCGGGCGTTACCAGGGGTACGTCTTCGTCCATACGGAACGCGCTTGAATTATCTATCATCACCGTTCCATATTTGGTGATGGTTGGCGCAAATTCAACAGACGTACCGCCGCCGGCCGAAACAAAAGCAATATGTATTCCCTTAAAATCGTCATTATGTTTTAATTCTTTCACCGTATACTGTTTATCGCGGAAGGAATAAACACGTCCGGCACTACGGGATGAACCGAAAAGCGCAAGCTCGTCTATCGGGAAATTTCTTTCGTCGAGTACGCGCAGGAATTCTTGTCCTACTGCCCCACTCGCTCCAACAATAGCTACTTTCATTTTGAGCGCTGATTAATTTGTTTTATTTAGTAAGTAAATATATATTTGTACGCAATTCCATTGGCCTGCCTTATGATTGTTGCCAAAATGGTGCGCAAAGATAGATAAATTATTACAAAACCCGTTAACTATGAAACACCTATTATTAATTTTCGGACTTTTACTTCCTGTTTGTACATTTTCACAGTTCAAAGAATCTTTTTCCGGCGTTGAAATTACTTCCGACAATCCGTGGGAGGGCGCCGTTGATCTGTTTACAATAAACCCCGCGGGACAATTGGAATTTGTTTCTCCCTCGGGCGAAGCGGGAGAGGCGGCGCTGTCTATCCCCCTAAACTATAGCGGCCGGATGAGTTGGGAATTAGACGTGTCGGTAGATTTTAAAACTACAAACTCCAACAACGCGCGTATCCATGTATATACGGATGACGACGTCAGCTATTATATCCAGATAGGAAATAATACGAATCAGATTTCTTTATACGCAAAAGAGGGCGACAAGTCGGCTAAATTGTGTATTAAGGGAAGGGATAATTTAATTGCCGGAAAATTTACATCTGTTCGCTTACTGTTAAAAGATGGCGAATGTTGGACATTGTATACCCGTATAACCGGCGAATCATCTTATCATGAAGAAGGAAGTTATACTATGAAATATGCGCCTGTACATCCCAAGGCGCAAATACAGATTCTCTGCCGGTATGTTAAAAGCCGGATAAGCGTTTTTTATTTTGATAATATCGAGGCGTCGGAAGGCGAATCGGAAGGCGAATCAGGAGGAGAATCGGAGCCTTCGCCGGAAGAATCTTCCGATGCGAAACTTATAAACGTCGAACAAATCAGTTCTTGCGAATTACAATTTGCGTTCAGCGCGCCGGTTGATATTTCTAAAGCTTCCTGCACAATTAAGGGCTTGGGAGACGCTGCCCGACTATTTTACGGAGAAGACCCGTCTATTGTGCATGCGCTATTTCCCGCTAATTTGAAAGGCGAAACGGAATATTACCTGGAGTGGAATAATCTGTTCGACCTGAAGAATGGAACGCTCCTTGATCTGGCCTTAAATATATATACCGATAACGAACCGGAAAAACCGGAAGAACCCGCCGATTCGGACGCAGAGCCTGGCGAACTTATTTTTAACGAATTACTTCCAAATCCCTTTACCGGGGGAAGCGAATATATCGAGTTATACAATCGTTCCCGGCGCCCTATTTCCTTGAACGGATTAGCTATTGCCACTCGTAAACCGGATGGTTCTTTAAATACCCATTATCCTTTAACCGGCACAAAGGCGGTTGTGGAAGAAGGCGGCTACGTTTTATTGTCAAAAGATGTGGAAGGCGTTAAACCGTTCTATTTCATATCTTCCCCTGCCGTATTATATGAAGTGAAATTGCCGGTACTTGCCAATACGTCGGCAACCCTTGTTTTATTCCGTAAAACAGACGGCGTGATACTCGATGAAGCGAGTTATTCTTCCAAATGGCATGCCGCTTCCATAAAAGACCCGAAAGGTATTGCCCTGGAACGAATCGATCCGAATGCCTCTACGCAGGAAATCTCCAATTGGACGTCGGCTACAGCTATGGCCGGCTATGGCACCCCGGGTTATCAAAATTCCCAATATAAAAAAGAGGATAATCCGGCAACGCATATCGAACCGCCCGTTTTAGCGTCTGACGGATTATATCATATTAGATATCAGTTGAATAATCCGGATTATCATTGCCGGTCTTATGTGTATGATCTGAATGGCCGCCGGGTTGCCGAGATAGCCAATCACCAATTACTGGGCTTGGAGGGAGAAGTTGTATGGAATGGAAAAGGCGCCGATAGCATGCGTTTATTCACGGGCCTCTATATTATTTATATAGAATTGTACAATTATCGCGACGGACAAATGGTACGGTATAAAAAACCATTTTTGATCCAATAATTATCACTTTATTCCAATTTGCACACGGGACTATCGTGGGACACTGCTGGGATGCTTTTTTGATTGTTTTGTCGATAAAAAAGAGAAATTACTGCGTTTATCAACAAAAAAGTTCGATTTTGTAGAAATATTATCTACCTTTAGGGCAGAGTAGCTTTTTTGTAGTATGGATGCGAAAAATGTAAAACAGATTATTAATGGAAGAGAAAATCCCCTTATCGAATTCAGTAATTGCACAACTGAAATAGCGGATTCGGCGTTTCAGGTGATCTGTTCTTTTTTGAACAAGGATGGCGGAACGCTTCTGATTGGCGTACAGGATTTTGGGAAAATTATTGGCGTGGCGAATTTGTATCTGGACAGTATGATCAATAAGATTCGTTATACATTGGAAAATGAATTTTCTCCAGCCGTATCAGTAACCCCGGAAGTAGTAGATTTAGAGGGTAGGAAAATTATCTGCCTTACAATACCACAGTGTCAGGACGTGCAACGATACCGGGGGAAAATATACGACCGGTTTGGAAGTGAACTAAGCGACGTCAGTTATAGCTATAATTTAGTCGAGAATATTTATTTGAGAAAAAAGAAAGAGTCTTCGGAAAATATTGTTTGCCCTTTCCTGCGGATGCATGATTTTGAAGAGTCTGCCTTCCAAAAGATGCGATATTATATTTCGGTTGCAAATCCGGCTCATCCCTGGCTCAATTTTACGAATGAGGAAATATTACATACGGCCGGCTTTTGGCGTAAAGACCCTTTAAACAATAACAAAGAGGGTTTTGTGCTGGCGGCTGTTTTACTTTTTGGAAAAGAGGTCACTATCCAGAATTGTTGCCCATTTATCCATCGTACGGATGCTATTTACAGAAATATCAGCTACGACAAATACATACAACTTTCTTCTAATTATTCTGAAAACAAGTATGACAACAGGGATATCATCTTTTCTAATCTGATTGATTCATATCTGAGATTGAAGTCTTTTGTGAAACGCAATTTGCCGGATAGAGTGTTAGAACTGGATGGTAAAATGGTCGACGTGCGTAAACAGATATTTAAAGAGGTGGTGGCTAATATGTTAGTGCATAGGGAATATACGCACAAATATCCGTCGCGGTTCTTAATCTTTTCCGACAAAGTTATTACGGAGAATGGTACAAGGCTTTATCCTAATGGAACAACAGCGACAACCGTTTCTGAACCTTATACGAAAAATCCACTTATTACTGACGTATTTCAGGTGATGAAATGGATGGGAGAATCGGGTTCTGGCATGCAGAAAATCAAAAAGTATGCTCCTCTGTATGATAAATCCTATCAAATAGAAGTACTAAACGGCGAAAAGTTTGTTTTTTCCATAACTTATGGAAAAGCAGAGGGGCTTACAGCTTTTGAAAAAATAGATAAATACCGGGAAGAGGCGATCAACCCTTTTGAAAAAAAACGGGATATACCCAAAGATTGCCCTGTTTATTATTCCAAATTATCGGAAGCTTGTCCGGGTATCGACATATCGTATGTTGAAAAAGCGGAAAGTATTTTAGAAGCTTGCGTAAAACCGCTGCCCATACAGGATATGATGCAAATGGTAAAGCAATCGAACCGCACTCGTTTCAGGCAGAACATTATCAAGCCTTTACTTGAAGAAGGATTATTGGCAATGCGTATACCGACAAAACCGTCAAGCCCTTTGCAAAAATATTTTACTACCGAAAAGGGTAAGGCTTTATTATGAGTATGAAGTATGAGACGCCGGCCATTGATTACAAAAAATTAGTGAATTCTTTGGATGTCTTATTGGCTAAGGTGGAAAAAACGTATTTGAGTTCTTTTCCTGAAATAGAACGGAGGAGTATATCCTGCTTCAGGGAATTACTTGATAAGGAACTTAAATTTCATGCGTATGCTCTTTTTAAAAATGATAACTATATTGGTTTTCTTACCGAATGGATATTTGACGCATTTGTGTATGTAGAACATTTTGCTATTGACAAAACGGCTCGTAATGAAGGATTGGGCGCTATGGCTATGAAACGGTTTATCGAACAGGCAACACGCCCGGTCGTTTTGGAAGTAGAATTACCCGCCGATGAATTAAGCGCGCGAAGAATACGTTTCTATGAACGATTAGGTTTCATATCAGACAATCACGCCTATCAACAACCCCCTTACCACAAAGGAGAATCATGGCTTCCGCTACGATTAATGGTATATGGCCGGATAAATTTGGAAAAAAGTTTCGACCTTATCAAAACCTGCCTGTATAAAGATGTATACCAGGTGAACGACGAGACATAAAAAAAACCGTCTCAATTAAGAGACGGTTTTTAGTTATGTGTAAATCAGCTTATTAATTCACACGAGGTTGTGCGGAATAACTGATCTTTAGCGCATAAGCTTCACGAAGAGCCTGTTTCACATCCGAGACAACCCCCATTTTTGTTTCCCTGTCAGCCTTAATAGACACTGTCATAAATGGTTGGTCTTCTTCTTTCATACTTGATTTTTCCTGTGCGATATAATCCTGTATTTCGTTGATTTCAGCAAACTGGTCGTTCAACTGAAGACGTGTTTCAGAACCCATCTTTGCTCTAAATTCCTGCGATGGTTCGCCTACATAAAGGAAGGTAACAAGCGATTTTTTTTCCAATTTCTGCAGTTCCGTAGCCTGTGGAGCTCTAAATACTACTTTCAGGGTTACCTCGCGCATAGTTGTTACCATCATGATAAAGAACAGGAACGCAAATACTAAGTCGGGTAATGAAGACGTATTCAATTCGGGCATCTCGCGCCCGCCGGATTTATTAAATTTTCCCATTATTAAGCCCCTCCATAATTTTTAGGTTCTGCTTCTGATATTTTTTGAGGATATATCAATTGTACAGCCTTTTGTTGTTCTTCATCCAATTCGCCAAACGCTTTGTCGAATTTCTTTCTCGAAACGTCGTCTCTCAGCTCGTTATACGCCGCCGCCAATTCATTCTGAACATTGATATATGCCTGATATTCCGTTCCGCGGTCGTTTTGCAAAGAGATAACATGATTCTTAGTTACCAGCATTTCACCAAAATAGGGTACGTCCACCGAAACTTTTTCAGGTTTATGTTCGTCATTATAAGGATTATCAATAAATTCCTTAACCTTATCTTTCAACTGCTTGATCTCAATGTATTCATTATTGCAGAGAATCTGGTTGTTACTGTTAATCAATACAATCATAATGTTTCTCTTTTTAATGTCAAGATCCGTCTTTTTCTGATCTTTAGGAACAGGAGGCGGCAACCTTCTCGGAAGCCCTTTATCCGTATCCATCGAAGACGTCATAAGAAAGAACAGAAGCAACATGAAAGCGATATCGGCAGATGATGTAGCATTAATTCCCGGCGCTTTTCTTTTTTTAGCCATACTGCATTTCTTTTTATTACTTGGTAATAATTCTTTTTACACTACCGGCAATAACTGCCAGAATAACCAATCCTGTAAGGATATAGGTGGAATATAGCCACATGTCTGTTATTTTCAGCCAAAAAGGAACATTGTACGCTTGCGCTTCCGAGTTTAATACATTTACCGGCGTTGTACTTCCAAATGTGTACGTAAGGAATAGCATGGCGAAAAACAACACAATAACTCCCAATCCCATAAGACCGCCTTTCGGATCATTCTTAAAAGAAGACGTAAACTGCCAGGCGGCAAACAGAACGCCGGCGAATGCAGATATTGCAAATAATATATATTGCCAGTAAAGCAATAGATCTACATAAACAGGATTCCACATCTCGCCTTTATAAGGTTCGTTGTCTCCGCCAAAGAAGAACAATCCTAATATTACAAGCGTAATAACAGTACATAGGATTAGAACCCAACTTGAGATTTTTCTTATTTTAGATACAGCCATTGTCTGAATTATTTTTTAAATTTTACATAGTACTTAATAGCGGCGTCTACTAATGTAATGGAAGCGTCTTCCATTTTGTTCAGAATTCCTTCCAGCTTGCTCAACAGATAATTGTAAAACACCTGGAGGATTAATGCTACGATAAGACCGAAGATAGTCGTGATCAAGGCCACTTTCATACCGCCGGCAACAACCGTCGGGCTAATATCGCCTACCTGTTCGATTTTATCGAACGCCATTACCATCCCTACTACCGTTCCCAAGAACCCTAACGACGGAGCCATAGCAATAAACAAGGTTATCCACGACAGGTTTTTCTCCAGCAAACCGCTTTGCACGCCGCCATAAGAAACAATTGATTTCTCAACGATATCAACGCCTTGATCAAGTCTCATTAAACCTTGATAAGCAATAGACGCAATAGGGCCTCTTGTATCGCGGGCAATCGCTTTCGCGCCTTCCACGTCTCCCTTGTCCAGAACATCTTCTATGTCTTTCAACAGTTTTGTAGGATCAATGTCTGCCAGATTCAGATATATGATTCTTTCCAAACAGAAGGCAAGTCCAAGTACTAAAGTAATAGCAACCAAACTCATAAAGTCGGCGCTACCTTCAATAAATTTTGTTTTTAACTCCTGATGAAAACCGCCGCCCTCGGCTACGGCTTCCTGAGCGAATACTAAAGTAGAAGTTCCAAAGGCACATAAAACCAAAAATGCTTTTGTAAATAACTTTTTCATTGTGTTTTTAATTTTTAAGATTAATAATTCTTTTTTTCTGTTTTTATTGTATTGTTAAAATTCATGGTATCAAAGCGGAGAGAGCGGGATTCGAACCCGCGATACGCTTTAGGCGTATACACGCTTTCCAGGCGTGCCTCTTCAACCACTCGAGCATCTCTCCATGAGCGCTATCTCCATATAAACGAGCGCAAATTACGAAAAAAATCACAACTGCAAACGTTTTAAGCCCACAAAGCTAAAATTTTTGCTTTATATATCCGCAATATGAATGAGATAATTTTTGCGTCATTGCAATTTTACGTCATTAGATGGCTTTATTTACGCTATTAAATAGTTTTAATGCATTTTCCCGGGTGATCCGTACCACGTCTTCCATACTCAAATGATAGATTGAAGCTATCTTTTCGGCTGTTTTCCAAATGTAAGCCGGTTCATTCCGCTTTCCCCTGTAGGGTACGGGCGATAGATAAGGCGCATCCGTTTCTAATACAATATCTTCAATTGACGCATATGGCAAGACATCTGCCAATCCGGAGTTTTTAAATGTTACAACCCCGTTGATCCCTAATTTAAAATTTTTTAATTGCTTAATTTTATCCAACTCGTTTTTTGTTCCCGAAAAGCTATGGAAAACGCCTGTAAGCTTATCCGGCGCTGTCTTGTCAATACATTCAAAAACTTCGGAAAATGCTTCGCGCGTATGGATCGCAACCGGCAGATTGAGATCTATACTCCATTGTAATTGTTTTCTAAATGCATCCTTCTGCTCGGTTAAGAATGTTTTATCCCAAAAGAGATCGATCCCTATTTCTCCAATCGCGCAATAACTCCGTTTTGTTAACCGGTTTTCTATTTCTTTTAATTGAACCGTATAATCTTTTTTCACGCTTGTTGGATGCAAACCCATCATGGGATAAGCAAAACCGGGTTGACAATCGCATAATTGGTGCATTCTTTCAACCGTTGTTATATCTACATTGGGCAAAAGGATCGTATCTATGCCTGAGGTAAGCGCTTCGTTCGCTAAATTCTCCCGGTCGGCGTCAAATTCTTCCAAATATAAATGACAATGCGTATCTATTATCTTCATTTGTTAAAACTCTCTGTGCAAAAGGATCGTACTGACTTCTTTTAATACGCCCAACTTTTCTTCGGGAACATGCAGGCTTGAAAAATGGGTTAACGCTTTCTGATAGTATTCCTGTATTTTTGATTCTGTCATTTCTTTTAATCCCAATTCATTATAGATGCATCTGAACGTTTTAATTTTTTCCGTCGGGTCGAATTCCTTTTTTGTAAGCCAGTGATGAAGTTCTTTTTGTTGTTCGGGAGACGCTTTTTTCAAGGCGTTTATCAGTAAAAACGTCTTTTTATTACATAAGATATCTCCGCCTATATTTTTACCGAACGTGTCCGGGTCTCCAAACACATCCAATAAATCGTCTTTTAACTGAAAGGCTAATCCTATATGAAGGCCATATTGATAGAGATGCTCTGCGTCGTTTTTCGACGCGCCTCCTGTAATAGCACCCATTTTTAACCCGCAAGCAAGTAAAACGGCGGTTTTAAGGCGTATCATTTCAAGATATTCCACTTCGCTGACGTCCAGTCTCGATTCAAATTCCATATCATACTGCTGACCTCCGCAAATGGCCAAAGCTGTCGTTGTAAACAGATCGATTAATTCTTTTAGAAATTCCGGTTTACTGCCTGCTATTATTTTATAAGATGCTATCACCATAGCGTCTCCCGATAATATAGCGGTATTGGCATTCCATATTTTATGAACGGTCGGTTTGTTTCTTCTTTTATCCGCCTGATCCATCAAGTCGTCGTGCAGCAGCGTAAAGTTGTGGAATACTTCAAGGCTTAGCGCCGGAGCAATCGCGTCGTCTATCGTATCTTTGTAGATATTGCAGGCGATTAAAGTAAGCGCCGGGCGAATCCGTTTCCCTCCTAATGAAAGAATATATTCAATGGGAATATATAAACTGTTTGGAGAACAATTAAAATGAAGGCAGGATACCTCATGCTCTATACGTTGGAGTATTTCGTCGAATGATAACATGGTTACTTGAATTAATACAAAAAAGGCTGCATATCTCAGCAGCCTTTACCAGGGTAATATTAACTTGATTTACTGTAATCTGAAAGTAACGGGCACCGTATATTTTACGCGTACCGGTTTACCTCTTTGCTTACCGGGAACCCACTTAGGCATGGTGCCTATTACGCGCATCGCTTCTTTATCCAAAGAAGGGTCTACGCCGCGAAGTACTTCGCCATCTACTACGGAACCGTCGCGATTTACAACAAATGCACAAACTACACGGCCTTGGATACCGTTTTCCTGTGCAATTACAGGATATTTGATCGAACGGCTGAGGAATTTCAGCAATTCGCCCTCTCCTCCGGGGAAATGAGGCATTTCTTCCACCACGGTAAAGATTTGCTGCGCAGATTCTTCTTCCTCTTCTACAACGGCGGGAGCTACATAGGTCTGAACCTGAGCGTCCATTTGGTTGTCTTCGGACGATAAAATTTCCTGCTGCTCAAGGTCTACATTGTCTTCTACAACGTTCAACACCTCTGAAACGACCGGCGCCGGAGGCGGAGGCGGGGGCGGAGGCG
This sequence comes from Tannerellaceae bacterium, assembly GCA_031267775.1. GTDB lineage: Bacteria > Bacteroidota > Bacteroidia > Bacteroidales > Tannerellaceae > DFXE01. Next base: position 8,761 of record JAIRYL010000131.1, on the reverse strand, counting down.
TATCTTCGGGCCTTGTGATCTCTATTTCTTCTTCAGCAATAACGTCAGCAACGGCGTCAGATGATGCTACTACCACATCGCTAGTTCCCCATTCGAAACCCACGAACATGATGGCAAGAGCAATAGCCATACCCATAAAAAGGCTTAGCCCTTTACCTCCTTCCAAGTCTGCTTTTTTCGATTTCTTAATTTCCATACGTTTTATTATGATTTATGTGTTTCTCAATACGGCAAAAATACAATTTTTTTATATATCATTCGCAAAACAAAGAAATACTTCGTTCTTTTTTTCTTTTTTTTGTGTAATCCTGCTTTTACAGCTTGCATTTTATCTGTCGAAAGCGGCTCGTCGGCAGTTGCCGGCAACTGCCGACGCAAAAAGCGCGAGACGCGACGGGAGACGCGCGTATCAATCTGCAGGGCCGATAATATTTCTTCTTGAATATACCTTTTTCCTGTTTTTTCCGTTTGTGTAAATGGCTTATTATTAATTAAGCGATGTAAAGTAACTGCTTTTTTTGAATTGACGTATCTTTGAATGTTTTTTATAAAAAATAAGATGAAGAATATACGCTATATACTCCTCCTCCTGCTTGCCGCTCCTGTTGCAATAGCTCAGAATGGCGAAGAGGTTTTCGCTTTTTTGCGGTATCCTTCTTCTGCCAGGATCAATGCGCTGGGGGGGAATCATATTTCTATTATAGAGAGGGATCCGTCGCTTGCGTTTCATAATCCGGCGTTATTGGGCGCCGAGATGGATAAGATGGTAAACCTCAATTACATGAATTTTGTTTCCGATATTAACTTGGGAAGCGCCCTGTTTACAAAAGCAATGGGGGAAAAGAGCGCATGGGGCGCAGGCGCCAACTTTATCAATTATGGGAATTTTAAGCAAACGGTAGCGGAAAATATAGTGACAGGCGATTTTTCGGTAAAAGATATCGGCTTGCATGCTTTTTACTCCAGAGACCTGTCTGAGCGCTGGAGAGGCGGACTTTCATTAAAGTTCTTGTATGCTTCGCTGGAGAGTTATACTTCATTCGGATTAGCGGTCGACGCCGGTTTAAGTTATTACCTTTCCGAAAAAGATTTCTCTTTGGGAATAGCCCTGAAAAATATCGGCGCGCAATTAAAAGCGTATGACGAGAAACGCGCTAAAATGCCTTGGGATATACAACTGGGAGCGAGTAAGAAGATGGCGCACGCCCCATTCCGGTTGTCTCTCACGGCTATGTATCTTACCCGGTTGTCTCTTAAAACATTTACGAAGCATTTGGTTTTGGGTTTGGATTATGTGCCATCGGAAAATTTTTGGGTAGGAATTGGTTTTAATCCCAAAACAAATTTGGATATGAAATTGCAGGGAGGGAATGTTTTATCCGGTTTTTCGGCCGGAGCGGGAGTTTCTGTTAAAATGTTTAATATTGGAGCTTCTGTGGCTAAATACCATCCCTCGGCTTTATCTTTAATGGTGAGTATATCTACTACCCTAAGCGATTTTAAACCGTAACTAAAATAGTTGTTGCATATATGAAAAAGATTGTGATTGCCATAGATGGATTTTCTTCCAGCGGGAAAAGCACCATGGCTAAAGATTTGGCTAAAGAGATTGGATATACATATATAGATACGGGAGCCATGTACCGGGCTGTTACGCTATACTGCATACAGAATAAACTGATTGAAAATGGCCGGATTGATGAAAAAACAGTACAGGATAGCCTTTCGGATATCCGGATAACTTTTCAATTGAACAAAGATACCGGCAGGCCGGACGCCTGTCTTAACGGAATTAATGTAGAGAAAGAGATCCGGAGCATGGAAGTGGCGGGCTGGGTGAGTCTGGTTGCCGCTTTAGGATTTGTCCGCAGGGAGCTGGTTTCCAAACAGCAGGAAATGGGGAAGGCGAAGGGCGTCGTAATGGATGGACGAGACATTGGAACGGTTGTTTTCCCTGATGCGGAGTTGAAGATATTCGTTACCGCCAGTCCTGAAGTACGCGCCCGGCGCAGGGTGGAAGAATTGATTGCCAAAGGCGTAGACGCTTCTTATCAAGAGGTGCTTGAAAATGTAAAAAAACGGGATCATATTGATTCTACCCGGGAAGAAAGTCCGCTGCGGCAAGCCGAAGATGCGTTGGTTCTGGATAATTCGCATATAAGCATTCCCGACCAGAAAAAATGGTTGCTGGAGCAATATTACCGGGTAATTAACGAATGATAAACGTAGAGATAGATAGTGGATCGGGGTTTTGTTTTGGCGTGGTAAATGCCATTCAGAACGCAGAACGCGAGCTTAACCGTACGAATATTTTGTATTGCGTGGGCGATATTGTGCATAATAGTTTGGAAGTGGAACGCTTGAAAGCGCTGGGATTGCATACCATCGGACATGGCGAGTTGGAACGCTTGAAAGACAAGACCGTTTTACTGCGCGCACATGGCGAGCCTCCGTCTACCTACGAAATGGCGCGGAAGAACCGGATTAAAATAATTGACGCTACATGTCCTGTCGTGTTACGCTTGCAGCAAAAGATTCATTCATGTTATCAGGAGTCGAAGGAAACAAACGCTCAATTGGTTATTTATGGAAAGAAGGGGCATGCCGAGGTGAACGGACTGGTAGGCCAAACGGATGGGACGGCTATTGTTATCGAGAAAATGGAAGACTTGGACAGGCTTGATTATTTACGGGATATTATCTTGTTTTCACAAACAACCAAATCGTTGGACGGTTTGCGTGAAATCGAACAAATGATTCGTGGAAGAATAGCGCCCGGCGTTCGGTTCAACTCATTCGATACCGTTTGCCGGCAGGTAGCCAACCGCCTTCCGGGTATAAAAAAGTTTGCCTCGGCGCATGACTGGGTTTACTTTGTTGCCGGTAAAAAAAGCTCGAATGGTAAAATGCTCTTTGACGAATGCCTGAAAGCGAATCCTGCTTCTGTTTCCATATCCAATGCGCAGGAAATAACAGAACCGTTATTGTCTCATATTAAAAATGTAGGCGTTTGCGGAGCAACTTCTACGCCCAAATGGTTGATGGAAGAAGTGGCCGTCCGCATCAAAGAATTAAATGGACGCTCCTAAGGAGGCGTCTGAAAATAAACGTCGCAAATTTATGGGAACTGTTTTTTACGGGACGAAGCCTGAAAGCGCTTTACATACCCCGGTATGCGCGCGCTTTCAGGCCGAAGGATGGCAGAAAACAAGCCAAGAAATGTATGTTTTATTTCCAAACGCCTTCTACATACGATTCCGAAGAATCATTTTCGCCCGTCAGGATCGTAGTCGCCAAAATTTCCACATTGCCGACGTCCCGGGGTAATTTACCGAAAATATCCATCTCCGGAAACGAAAGCTTGTCTATCTTAAACTGATTCTTGTACGCCAGCCCGTCCACATCCGCTTCGGTAAGCTTTTTTGTATACAGGTCGACCTTCTCAAAATAAGAACCCTCCAAAAGGCACGAATAGCAAATGCCCAGCGTAATAACGTCGCCCGCCGCAAAGTGACGCGACGCATACGCCCTGCCCTCGATAGAGGTAAACGAAGCGTCCCATTCATAAGCAGCCGTCAGCTTGACGCTCCCGTTACCTGCCATGACCTTACCCGTAAAAGCCGGGTCGGACAGCGTAGTACAAAAAACAAAAAAAATACGCCCAAATTGGCAACCAATCATTTTTTGCTGCCTTTGCGCATGAACTCAAAAAAACAGGAAATCAGGATAGTTATTAGCGCCAAAGATTTCAGAGCCAACCAATCCAAATTTATGGATATGGCGAAACGACATTGATTTTAAACCGCTATTTCTTTTGCTTTACCAACATGATCACCGAATTGTCTTCTTCATCCAGCCTCGAGGCGATTTCTTTCAATTGGCCATCTTTCAGTTGGCCTTTCCTGTAAATCTCAACAAGTCGGGATGCATCTAAACTGGTGACGCTTTCGATTTCGCGACTGATTGATTTCGCCGTCATAGCTACGGTTCTTTTTTCTGCATAGTCGCCATTGTATACGGTAACTTGAAACATGGCTTTTTCTTCCTTGTCGTACACCAGTTCATCAGTATAGAACCCGTCGCCCTTTTCAAAGTCAAACACATTTTTAACGGTTTGCATAAAATAATAACGGTCTGTATAAATACCCATATAAAGAAAAACCTCAGGCTCCATGGTATGTGCGGAGGGGGTTCTTGCAATAAAGGGGCTTAACGTACCATCCGGCGCATAGTTATACAATGTATCGGCTGATGCGTCCATAAGCGTCCATTTGCCGCGACTCAGGCGTATCTGGTAAGAGTAACTTGCTAAAAACCGGTCTCCATCAATCACAATCGGCGTGTTAATCGTTTGAAAAGGAATAAAAATTTCCCGGGTGATACTCCCATCCAGTTTTGATATAATAACATGGTATGATTTGCTTCTATCCTCTCCTTTACTATGATAATCCGACATATCATAACAAATCAAATTATAGTCGTCATAATCAAAAATAGATGAAACTTCCCAATCAAGATCCAAACGCCGTTTAAATCTTCCGTAAAGATCGTATGCCAAGATTCTATTTCCCGGCGACTTTACGAATATTTCACCCTTGCTTTCATCCAGAATAAGCTCATTAATCCTTGTATATTCTTCCGGCCCTTGCCCTTGCCGGTTTATCTTCCTTAGTCCTTTACCGGTTTTTCTGTCAAAAATAAAAATATCCCCATCACTATTCCTGTTTTTCACCAATAAGTATTCTTTTCCTACGCTTTGCACCAAACCTTGCGTAAGAAATTCGTCCGTAGTTTCCAGCGCAATATATTCCACATCCATAAAATCCTGAAGAATCAGTTCTTTTTCAGGATAGCTTTTCGAAACGTCAACGATGATTAAATCATCGTTTGATTGTGTGTTTCCTCCACATCCTGCCAATACTGCCAACAGAAGGACTGCTGAAATTGTAATTATCTGTTTCATTTCAATTATTTTTTTATTATTTTTTTATTATTTTATATGCGACAAAAATTCGTACGACCAATCATTATTTCATAATCGGATGGCGATGGGCAAAACCACCGACAAACACAATTAGGAGGCGTCTGGAAATAAATCATACAAATTTATTGGAACTGTTTTTTACCAGACAAAGGATTGGTTTGAAGCGTCCGCCTATCTCACCCTCGATTTTACCGTCGCGTTCGATCCGTTTCTTTGACGGCTTCCCTCTACCTGCGTTTTGCCGAAATTATACAGGATACGGAGGCCGAGGCTTGTCGCTTCGCCTTTGCGGAAGGTGTGTTTCAGCAGGTCTTCGGTTTCGTAGATTTGCTTCCAGGTTTGCGTCCATTGCCGGTCGTATACGTACGAAACGGCAAAGGCATACAAACCGATTTGCCATTGACCGAGCCGCTTGTTCAGGTCGAGGTTTATGTTCATGGAAGTGGGATACAGCGTGTTGGCGTTTTTCTGCGGCGTGGTAACGCTAACCCACGTATTGCACGTCAGGCCGCGACGCTTGGAAACCGTCAGGTTATGACTCAGGTTCGCATGCAGGTATTCTGAGATGTAATCGAAACTTAGCCCTTCTGCGCCGCCCTGAATGTGCTTCCGGTTATATGCGACGCTTACATTCAAATTCCCCCGTCCATCCCCGTAAGCGGTATTTATGTTTAACGTAGCGCAGAAGTTATCGGTCGTACCCATATTTACGTATTTATTCTCAATCATATTATCCTCTTTAAGCAAATCCAGGCGGCTTATCTCGCCGTTTGTCCGCCCATATTCGGCCGACAGGAAATACGTCGAGCGCAAGGCGTACTGAAAATAATGCGAAAACGCTTTGGATGGATACAGATACGGATTCCCCGTCCGGTAACTGTTGGGAGACGTATAAACCTTGAACGGATTCAGCGCGCTGAACGCAGGACGCGACGTTCGGGTAGATAAATTGTATGACAGCCGGTGGCTGCCGGCCAGCATATAATTCAGATAAACGGTGGGCAAGGCCCGTACGTATTCGTGGGTAAAGCGCTCGTCAATTGTTCGCTGCATGCCCTCGTACCGGGTATATTCCAGGCGCCCCCCGATACCCGCGCGTACTTTATCCCCCCAGTCCCTGCTTACGTTTACAAACAGGGCGGGCGTCCATTCATGTACGGCGAAATGATTGCTGCGAACCGGGTCGTATACAGAACCCTCGCCCGTGCGATATTGGTCGTCGTTGTCTATGGTTGAATAATAGGCGTCGACGCCTGCCTGCACGTTGGCCAAACCCTGCAGGCTGTGCCCATATTCAATTCTGCCCGACCAGATAGACGACTGCTGCGGGTTTTTCTGCTCAAAGGCGTCGTACACGCCCAGCGGACGCTGGCTCTCATCCAGGTAATTCAGCACGTTGGCAGACTGCTGCCGATTCAGGTTGTTCAGGTAATCCGCGTCGATGTTCAAATACTGCCGCGCCCCCCATGCCACGCGGTAATTGGCATTGACGGCCATTTCCGGAACGCCCGACGTCGACCGGTAATCTATGCCGATAATCGAATCCGCCCGGCTTGCCGGCAGCGTTAAAAAGTCCGTTTGCCCCCTTTCGTTCCACTTCCCGCCGGCAAACGAAGCGCTTGCCACAAAGCCCAGCGTCGCCCTCTCCGTCGCTTTATAATCCGCGATAACGCCTGCGTAATACGACTGGTTTGAACCGTCCGTCAGGCTGCTCGACGCCGTTTTTAATACGTCTTTTTTATAAACCGTCTCCACGTCGCTCCGTTTCCAGTCGCTGGAAACCGCAAGGCCGGCCGAAACGTTCGACGACCATTTCCCCATCCGGTAATCCAGATTCACGCTTTCGCCCGTCTTCACGTAATGCGTTTTCCATACCCTTGCCTGGACGGAACCCTTCACGCCCTCGTTTTCGTTCTCATTGAGCAGGATATTTATCACGCCAAAATTGCCGCTGCCGCGAAACGAGCTGTTCGGGTTGGTGATAACTTCTATTTGCCGGATTCGCTCCGCCGGCAGCGTTTGCAAGTAAGACAGCAAAGCCGTCTGACTCATATAACTGCGCCGCCCGTTGATATAAAACACGGTAGCGTTTTTACCCAGTATGGAAACGCCCTCCGTTTCCGGAACCAGCAGCGGCACATACCGTAAGGCGTCCATAGCCGTACGGTCTCTCAGCGGGCTGGCGGCCATTTCATAGATCAAACGGTCGGTTCCAAGCCTCACCGCCTGTTTTTGAGCTGTCACCAAGACCTCGTCCAGCGCATAATCCGCATGCGCCAGAACGATTTTCAGGTTCGTATCCTCCGCTCCCACGTCTACTTTCTGCGGCGCATAGCCTATGCAGGTTATGTAAAGGCGGGTATTGCCCGGCTGCATGCGTATCGCAAAACTACCGTCTTCTCCAGACACGACTACCTGCGCCACTTCGTCAGTCCCGGCGCGCATTTCAGAAACAGTAGCGTATGGTACGGACTTTTCTTCCGCGTCCAGCAGCAAACCTTTCACATCCTTTTGCGCCAGCCCCGCCCATTGGCGCAGCAGAATCAGGGCTATAATCATTCCGGCTTTATACATGGATTTACTCTTTTGATTAATTGTATGATTTATTTCCAGGCGCATGCTTATTTCCTGGCTTCCAGTTTTTTCAGCAGGGCGTCCATCTCCTGGCGGTGGCGCTCTGTTTCGCGGGCATGCTCCCGGGCGTCGGCTTCGTGCTGGCGTTCGAGGGCGGCTACCAGGTCTTCCGTCGTTAAAGGCATGGAAAAGGCAAGCTGGTTGCCAAAGACAGGTTCGTCGTCTATATGTCTGAGGAATGCCGCCTTGATAATAAACTGCTTGCCGTGCGCCGCCGTCAGGAAGACGTCGTTGTGCAGCCGGGTGGTCATCCTGCGGTACGCTTCCTTGCCGTCGGCCGCGCCGGTGATTACAATCAGCGCATGGCGGACGCCCGCAGGCCATCCGTGCGTTACCAGCGCGGCGTTTTCGCCGGACGACTGGTCTATCACCACGCGAATCAAGTCTTCGTTAATCACAGACACTTTTACTTCGGGCCTGGCGTGGGTCATTTCGGCGCGGTCGTGCCGTCCGCCTGTTTCGCCGGGCAGCAGAAATCCCATCAGGTGCACATCGTGGGCCGTCAGCTCGTCTATCGCGTGCTGTCCGATAGCCCATCCTTTTATCTTGACAAGGCAGAAGCCTACGGTATGTTTGAGCAGGGTGTTCCGCCGGGCGCGGTCAGACGTCGATCCATCAGCGGTATGACATTTGGTTACCAGCTCCTTCAGCCTGAGGCGGCAGTCTTTAAGCTCTTTTTTCATGTTTTCGGGTATCTTCCACAGGGCATGATCAAGTATCAGGTCTGTAAGATTGTTGATGTTTTCCATCTTTTCGTCTGTTGTTCCGTGCCACTGGCGGATGTACTTCATCATACCTTTTTCTACTTCGTTCATAGCGTAATTTTTTAAGGATTAATATATCAATTTTATTGAAAAGACTGTATCAAAAAACAAAGATATACTGAAAAACAAAGAAACAAATCAATTTTTCGCCTGAAATTTGCCCGAAAACATAGCTATGCATTTTTTTTTCATAGCTATGACGGGGGTTTTCATATACGTGAACTTTTTTTTTCACGCGCGCCATTTTTTTTTTTCATGTGTAACGGTTTTTTCCATGCATACGACCGTTTTTTTTCACGCGCATGAAAAAAAAAAGAATCGCGCGACCGTTTTTTTTCACAGTTGTGACGTTTTTTTTTTCATGCGCCCCATTTTTTTT
>JAIRYL010000108.1 GCA_031267775.1 Tannerellaceae bacterium | reverse complement strand
TTATCACTCATCGATCCGATATGGTCATAGCGGGGGGCGCGGACTTCCATAATGGAATCAATGACTTACTTATGTTTTCTTCCACATACGCTTTGTCGAAAAAAGGACGCCCCGCCTCTTTTTCCAGCGAAGCCGACGGGATAGTATTAGGCGAAGGCGTAGGAGTAGTCGTATTAAAAAGACTCAAAGACGCCAAACGGGATGGCAATAAGATATATGCCGTAATCAAAGCTATCGAGGGGAGTAGCGACGGGAGAAGCCTCGGCTTAACGGCCCCAAACCATAAAGGACAGATCAATGCGTTGACAAGAGCTTATCGCCGCGCCGGTATATTACCCTCTCAGGTAGGGTTTGTGGAAGCTCATGGCACGGGAACCATTGTAGGAGACAAAACGGAATTATCAGCCCTTACCGATGTATTTTTAGACGCCGGGGCTCTCAATAAACAGACATATCTGGGTTCTGTCAAAACTCAAATCGGACATACAAAATGTGCCGCCGGTATTGCCGCTTTAATCAAAGCGACCTTAGCCGTGCAGCAAGGGATTATTCCCCCGATTTCGCACATGAACCAGCCGAATAGTTATTATAATGAAAAAACAAACCCATTCGTGTTTAATACAATCCCGGTATTATGGAAAAAAGAGAAACGAATAGCTGGGATCAGCGCTTTTGGTTTTGGAGGTACTAATTTTCATGTCGTAATTGAAAATTATCCTGAAAATAAAACCAATGAGAATCCGCCATTAGAAGTATGGCCGTCGGAACTATTCGTGTTCAGGGGAGAAACAATGAACGACGCCGAACGGCAAATGCAAAAAATAAAAGATTTGCTGACTTTGAATGATGGCGTCGCTTTAAAAGACGTCGCTTATACGCTGACTGTTTGCGACAAAGAGAATATTCAGATTTCAATAGTAGCCGATAGCGCCGAAGAGCTTTTAAAGAAAATAGATATTGCAAAAGAGCATAAGCGAGACTTTAACGTATTCTATAGAGATACGAAGGAAGGTCAGGTTGCATTTTTATTCTCCGGACAGGGTAGCCAGCGTATCAATATGGCTTCAGACCTGTTTGCCGCTATTCCACAGATGCGCCGTTTGCTGAAAGAGAATCCGCAGTATGAGGAAATTCTTTTCCCAGATACGGCGTTTAGCGAAGAAAAAAAGATAATACAACAAACAACAATTACCGATACCCGTAATGCACAACCCTTGTTGGGTATTGTTGATTTCGCAATAGCCGAATACCTGTACTCGCTGGAAATAAAGCCCGACATGGTTGCCGGACATAGTTACGGAGAAGTAGCCGCTTTGTGTTTTGCCGGCGTTTTCGACCCGGAAAACCTGGTTTCGCTAAGTCGCGAGAGAGCGCAGGCCATCTTGAATGCCATAGAAGAAGATCCGGGGAAAATGGCCGCTATCAGTAATGTGTCCGAAGAGGAATTGAGCGAGTTACTTGCCGGAGAAACCGAAGTATGGGCCGTTAATTACAATTCTCCCAAGCAGACGGTATTAGCGGGAACCTCCGGCGGCATAATCGAGTTTATTAAGAAAGTAACGGAAAAAGGAATTGCCTGTAAAGAAATAAACGTAGCATGCGCCTTCCATAGTCCGTTATTAGCAAAATCCAAAGAATTATACGCCCATGCGCTGAAAAATATTTCTTTCAAGGAACCGACTATTCAGGTATGGTCTAACACAACGGCGGAAATATATCCGACAGCGGCGGAGGAAATAAAAGAACAACTGTCGGAACATCTGGTAAAACCCGTATTGTTTTCAAAACAAGTGGAGAACATGTATAACGCAGGAGCCCGTATCTTTGTTGAAACAGGTCCGGGAAGAGTGTTGACGAGTCTTGTCCAGCATACGCTGGGGGATGACGTTGTTGCTATACAAACCGAAAATAAAGGCAATGAAGGTATTACCTGTTTATTAAAAGCATTAGGCCAGTATTTATCAACGGGAAAAGAATTTAATCTGGAAAAGTTATTTGAAGGCCGAAACGTTTCAACTATTGATTTAGACAACATTGAACAATATAAGAAGAAAGCTACCGTATGGTTCATTAACGGACAAAACGCTATTCCTTCAGACAAAAAAATGTTGTCGGGAGAAATTTATCCAATAACAAAAATATTCAATACAAATATGGGAAAAGATATATTCAACGGTTATGCAAACCACGACAAAATAATGTTGGAATACTTAGACAGTTTGAAAAAAATGATTGAAAACCAACGCGAAATGATCCAGAATCAACGGGACGTTATGTTAGGTTATTTTGGTCAATACGAGCCAACCCCACGTACGTCCGTTCCGCGTTATCAAAACTCGATCATCATAAAAGAAAGTAATCAGGAAGCGGAAAGCGAAACAAAACAACTGTCTGAGGGCGCGGCGTCCACACTAAATATAGCTTCGCTAACAACCGATCAATTGAAAGAGATTATTTTGGAAGTTGTTAGCGATAAAACAGGGTATCCGCCGGAAATGCTGGATATGGACATGGATATGGAAGCTGATTTGAGTATCGATTCAATCAAACGTATGGAAATTATCGGAGGTTTGAGAGAGAAACTTACATTCCCCGACAGGCTTGCCGAGATTGAAGGTATTGTAGAAAAAATGGCTGCCATTAAGTCATTAAGAAGTATGATTGCATGGATTGAAGAAATTGGACAAATGAATTTCGATTCACTTCCTGCAAAAGAAGAACAAACAGACGGGGAAAATAAAACCGGAGAAGCAGAAACAATCGATTCCGCTACCATTTTGGCAGATGAAACAGAATTGGCAAGGTTGTGTTTTAAATTGAAAGAATCGCCTGTATCAAAAGAAAACACGCTTTCTATTGAAGGCAGATATTTTGCTTTAACAGATGATGGAGGAGAAAATCCGTACGCTGCCGCAGTAAAAGAATTACTGGAAAAACAAGGAGCGACAGTTGATCTGATTACAAAAGAAACAGAAGATTTATCAGCCTATGACGGATTGATATGTATGAATATTTCTTTGTCTCCAGAGCGTTATACGGTAGAGCATTTATTTAAATTCCTCAAAGCGGGAGATATGAACCGGCTGAAAGGAATATTCTCTTTTAGCGATTTGACCTCGATCATATTGAATGATGAAAATATAAAAGACCTTTCGAATATACAAGGATTTCCGGGACTTATCAAGAGCCTGATGCATGAATATCCTGAAATTAATTTCAGAGTCGTCGATTCTCATACGCCTTTCGACATAGCCATATTACCCCAGATTGTTCTTGACGAATTATCTGTAAAAGAGAAATTCCCGGAAGTTATCTACAAGAATAAGGAACGTTTCCAATTCGATGTAAAAGCCGAAGAGGTAAATACGGACGAAGAACCCGGGCTGGATATGGATGAAAATTCAGTTGTTCTCGTCTTGGGAGGCGCACAGGGTATCACTCCCGAATTGATTTCTCAATTGTCGCTTGATTATCCATGTACATATATTTTGGCAGGACGCTCGTCTCGACTTGAAGACCCTGAAAAATACGCATCGTTACAAACGAAAGACGAGATAAGAAAATATCTCATTACAGAAGAAGATATGAGAGTACCGGCTGAGATTGAAAAAAGATTACGGGTTATATTCAAGTCGAACCAGATTGATCAGGCCATAGAAAAAATAAAAACGGCAGGCGGGAAGGCCGTTTATAAGACGGTAGACGCCAAAAACAGCAAAGAATTTGAAGCATTTATAAATGCCCTTAAAGAAGAATATGGTAAAATAGACGGAGTAGTCCATGCAGCAGGCATACTGGAAGATAAGTTATTTGCCGACAAGACATGGGAATCTTTCGAAAACGTATACCAGACAAAAGTCAATCCGCTTGAAGTAATTATAGGCTCATTATTGCCCGGTCTTAAATTTTTGGTAATGTTTAGCAGCGTGTCTTCTGCGTTCGGAAACAGAGGACAGTGCGACTATGCCGCAGGTAACAGCGTATTTGATTTGTTATCTATCATTTTACTTGAGAAAAAGAGTCCTGTGCGGATACTGTCTTTTAACTGGGGTCCGTGGAAAGGAGCAGGTATGGTTTCGGAATTTCTTGAAAACGAATTTAAAAAAAGAGGAGTAAGTATGATTCCTCTGAAAGAAGGCGGAGCATTTTTCGTAAAAGAATTGAAATATGGTAAAGAACCTGCTGTTTTAGCAATGGGAGGTAATGCATCAGTTATTGAAAATTTCTTGAAAGGACAGGCATAATTAATGGAACAAGATAATCATCATACGGAAGATAATCGTACGGAAGATAATCATACAGAGAAGGATATTGCCATAGTTGGTATGTCGTGTATGTTTCCCGGCGCGCAGAATATCGATCAATACTGGCATAACTTGGCAAACGGAGTAGATTCCATCATTGACGCTCCCGCTGATCGTATCGATCCGATGTACTTCCAAAAAGAAGAAGCTGCATACGACCGTTTTTATTGCAATAAGGGAGGTTTTCTGGATATTCCGGGAGTAGATCCGATGAAATATGGATTTCTTCCGATTGCAGCCAAGGGAATAGAACCCGAACAGTTGTTCATGCTGAAACTGGTATTTGAAGCATTGGAAGACGCAGGCGTATTCCAAAAAAACATTTCGCTGGAAAACGGCTGTATAATCATAGGAAAAGGAAACTTCGGGAACGTGTCTTCCATGCGCAATATAGACATTGTTAATACAAGCGTGCAGGTAGTTGAAGTAGTGAAAGCCTGTATACCTGCTATTTCCCAGGAAGACCTGGATAAAATAAAAAAAGCTTATCAGGCGCAAAAAGGAGAAATAAAACCGGATAACGCCATCGCATTAATGCCTAATTTGATTGCTGCTTTAGTGACGAATAAATTGAACATGCACGGACCGGCTTATACGGTAGACGGAGCCTGCGCCAGCTCGGCTATCGCTGTTAATCATGCCAGCGAATTGCTTCTTAGCGGACAATGCGATATTGCGCTTGCGGCGGGTATACACACAGCTCAAAGCGCTATGTTTCAGGCTTCATTCAATATGTTGGGCGCCATATCGTATAAAGGCGTTATATCTCCTTTCAGCGAAGATGCCGACGGGCTGTTACCCAGCGAAGGCGGCGGCGTATTCGTACTTAAAACGCTGAAAAAAGCCATTGAAGATAATGACAGGATATATGCCTTGATTAAAGCTTCAGCCGTTTTCAGCGACGGGGCGGGCGTGAGCGTGATGGCTCCCAATACAGTCGGACAGCAATTAACAATCGCTAAAGCATGGGAAAAAGCGGGTATGGATCCCCAACATATCGGACTGATCGAAGCTCACGGTACGGCTACTATTGCCGGCGACAGGGTAGAGATCAATACGTTAAATGAGTTTTTCGGAAAAGATCCGGCGTTAAATAAAATATGGTTAGGCTCTGTTAAGTCAAATATCGGGCATACGATGCCGGCGGCCGGTATGGCCGGTATGATGAAAGTAGCGCTTGCTTTATTCAACCGTAAGATACCGCCTACACTGCATGCCGAGCGACCGGCAAAAGCCCTTGTTGATTCGCGCTTCGCGCTCCCTCAAACAGCGATAGACTGGGACGGGGATAAATATCCTCTGGTGGCAGGCGTCAATGCATTCGGCTTTGGAGGTATAAACTCCCATGTAATTATGACAGCTTATGATAATAAGCCGGAAAATCTTGTTCCGGATAATAGAATAACCATTATGCGGTCGTTCAAACAGGCGCATCTTGTTGCAGCAAATACAAAAGAAGAATTGCTGGCTAAAATTGACAAAAGGTATTGGTTGGGAACGAAAGGCAAGTACAGGCTTGTTATTTTCGATCCTACCGATGAGCGGATTGCAAAAGTCCGGTCGATTGTTGAAAAGGATAAGCCCTGGAAAGGACGGATGGACATTTGGTTTACGAATGAGCCATTACTTAAAGAAGGCGGAAAATTGGCTTTTCTCTTTTCGGGATTCAATATGGAGATGAATATGGAAGTAGACACGGTTGCCGACTATTTCCAACTGGAACGTCCGCGCGACGTGGCAGAACAAGGTTTATTGAATCATTCGTTGAAACTTTACCATATTAATAACTTGCTGGATACTTCCCTGAAAAAACTGGGGGTGATTCCGGATATGAATGCCGGGCAAAGTATCGGAGAATGGCATGCAGGAAAAGCGTCGGGATTAGTAACAGACGAGAATGTGAAATCCATGATGGAAGCATGGGTAAGAGACTTGAATCAGGAAATTGACGAAAATTCGCAAGGGCCGAACGACGATTATGATTCCTGGTTCGAAGACGTTTATTTTGTAGCCGTAGGTTGCGGGTATAAAACGCTGGAACCGATTATAAAAGACATCCCCGAATTATATTTATCGAATGATAACTGTAACACGCAGGTATTAATGTGCGGAAAGCGCGAGGCAGTAGACGAGATGTGCGAACGCCTGAAAAAGAATCAAATCTTTAATCAGGAACTGCCTTATAAATCAGGCTATCATACACCCTTCATGGCTAAACACCTCTATATATTAGACTATTGT
>JAIRYL010000044.1 GCA_031267775.1 Tannerellaceae bacterium | reverse complement strand
CCTTTTTACAAATCAATTACCCCATATCTTAACGAACCGCTGTATACGCGACCCGTACGTACAGTGGTGTGAGAGGCTCACCCTGCCGGATAATACCGGCAGGGCAGTCTACTCGATTACATATATATATATGTATGGTCCGGTTTTCGGATTATCGGGGCGGGCTTTTCTTTGGGCGGCGCGGAGCGACGACTGCGCGAGGGATTGAAGCGGATAGCCCGCAACGAGCCGCAGGCGAGCGAGGACTTGCAGCGGAAAGCCCGACCCCCGTACTTCGGGGGGCGCGCCCTGATGAATAGCTTGCGCCCGCCCTTTGCCAGGAAATCCTCCGACTGATTTTTTTTTCGTAAAAGACAGTCGGCAGTCAAGCGCGCGCAGGCAAGCTTTGCCAGCGGCCTGCCGCGTACTGTTTGGCGGATAAAACGCCCCTCAAATTTTCATACGGGAGAACGTAAAATTTCTCCTTCATGAACGTAAAATTTCTCCCTTATGAAAATATATTTTCTCCCTCATGAAAGTTTAGCTGCGTCCTTATGAAAGTTTAGCTGCGCGCTTATGAAAATATATTTTCTCCCTTATAAAAATATATTTTCTCCCTTATGAAATTTTATTTTCTCCCTTATGAAATTTCAGACGGGTACGTATGGAAATTCAGACGGGCAGGTATGAAAATTCAGGCGCGGTCTGTTTCTGCGAAAAGCGCCCCCTTTCGCGCAGGCATATCCGCCGTATCAAGGGAGCGAATGGAACGTAGAAACAGGTTCTTGGGATGACGATTTATGGGTTTCGGGCGGGCGTCTAAAGAAAAAAACAGGTATCTTGCAGCGGTTTTTTTAAAAGGAGACGCACGCCTTTTTTATTTACTTGAATGAATTAATTATTTAGATGTAATGAAACAATATGATTTTGACGAGGTTATTGATCGCAAAGGTACTGATTGCGTGAAAGCGGACAGGCTTGAAGCGGATTTTGGCGCCGCCGGCTTAACGCCGCTGTGGGTGGCGGACATGGACTTCCGTTCGCCCGATTTTATAGTTGACGCCATAAGAAAACGCTGCGCGCACGAGGTTTTTGGATATACGTTTGCTTCCGACGCATATTACGACTGCATTATCAACTGGGTGAAACAGCGGTATGGGTGGGATACGGAGCGGGAGTGGATTAGCTATATTCCCGGAATTGTAAAGGGGATAGCTTTTGTTATCGACTGTTTTACCCGGCCGGGCGACAAGGTGATTATACAGCCGCCCGTATACCATCCCTTCCGGATTGTGCCCGAAAGCATGGGGCGCAGGGTTCTGTATAATCCGCTGAAACTGGTAAACGGGGCGTATGCCATGGATTTTGAACAGTTGGAAGCTGTGATAGACGACGGGTGCAAACTGCTCATCCTGTGCAACCCCCATAATCCGGGCGGTATTGTATGGCCAAAAGATACGCTGATCCGGCTGGCCGGGATTTGTGCAAAGCGCCGGATACTGGTTGTTTCGGACGAAATACATGCCGAGATGGTTTATCCGGGATACCGCCACTATCCGTTTCCTTCTCTTTTGGGCGCGGACTTTCCCTGCATTACCTTTATGGCGCCCAGCAAAACGTTTAATATAGCCGGCATCGTGGCTTCGTATGCCGTTATACCCCACGCCGCCACGCGCAGGCAGTTCTTTTCTTTTCTTAAAGCCAGGGAGCTGAACGACGGCTCTATCTTTGCTTACCAGGCTACCATGGCGGCTTATACGCATGGAAATGAGTGGCGGCGGCAGATGCTGGCCTACGTTATAGGGAATGTAGACTTTGTGGCCGATTTTACAGGCAGGCGTCTGCCCCAAATAAAGGTATACCGTCCGCAGGCCTCTTTTTTAATATGGCTGGACTGTAAAGGGCTGCATGTAACGCAGCCGGAGCTTGTGTCGCTCTTTCTGAAAGCCGGACTGGCGCTGAACGACGGAGCCATGTTTGGCCCGGGAGGCGAAGGGTATATGCGCCTGAATGCAGGTTGCCCGCGCTGCGTGACAGAGCAAGCGCTGAACGCGCTAAAAACAACGCTGGATGAAAAATAATATGTACATTTGCGTCCGTATGCATTTATTAATACCAAATTAAATATGAAAATAGCAGCAAATAAGTTTGTAACGGTTATTTACGACCTGAATGTAGGAGAAGGCGAAGAACGTGAATTGATGGAAAGAGCCACGGCCGAAGTTCCTCTGAGTTTTATTTTTGGAACAGGCATGATGCTTGCCGCTTTTGAAGACGGGTTGAAAGGGCTTAAAACAGGCAGTACGTTTAGCTTTACAATTACTCCGGACAATGGATATGGCGCTTTTAACGAAGAACATATTATGGAACTTCCCAAAAATATGTTTGAAGTAGACGGCAAGTTCGACTCGGATACGGTTAAAGAAGGAAACGTCGTCCCGATGTTAGACGGCGATGGCAACCGGTTGAACGGCGCTGTAATAGAAATCAAAAAAGACGCGGTTATTATGGACTTCAATCATCCGCTGGCCGGAGAAACGCTCCATTTTACAGGCGAAATAATAGACGTACACGACCCTTCGGCAGAAGAAATAGCATCCATGTCGAGCGCCGGTTGCGATTGCGGATGCGGATGCGAAGACGACGCTTGTAGCGGCGGCGGTTGTAAGGGCTGCGGATGCTGAGTAAACGATGAATACGTTTGGACATATATTCAGGCTAACCTCCTTTGGCGAATCGCACGGACTGGCCACAGGAGGCGTAATAGACGGCTGCCCCGCCGGAATGGAGCTGGACAGGGCGTTTATCCAGCAAGAACTGAACCGGCGGAAACCCGGCCAGTCCGAAATAGCCACTCCCCGCAAAGAGAACGACGAAGTTCAGTTTTTATCCGGAATATACGAAGGTAAAACTACCGGCATGCCGATAGGCTTTATTATATGGAACAACAACCAGCATTCGGCCGATTACGACGCCCTGAAGGATGTATATCGCCCCTCGCATGCCGATTATACCTATCATAAAAAATACGGCGTCCGCGACCCGCGAGGCGGCGGACGCTCGTCGGCGCGCGAAACAGTTGCCCGGTGCGTAGCCGGCGCCATAGCCAAATTAGCGCTTCGCCCTTACCATATCTCCATACAGGCCTATACTTCGCAAATAGGTTCGGTTAAATTAGAAGGGACATACCGCGATTACGATCTGGGCCTTACGGAAAAAAACAGCGTCCGTTGCCCCGACCCGGCTAAAGCGGAAGAAATGAAACAGCTTATCATGGAAATGAAACGGCAGGGCGATTCCATTGGAGGCGTTATCACTTGCGTAGCCCAAGGAGCGCCGGCCGGATGGGGCGAACCCGTTTTTGGAAAACTTCATGCGGCTTTAGGCCATGCCATGCTTACCATTAATGCGGCCAAAGGCTTTGAATACGGCGACGGTTTCAGCGCTCCTCTTTACCGTGGCTCCGAAAGGAACGACTGCTTTTTCAACGACCAGGGCCGCATCAATACCCGCACCAATCATTCGGGAGGGATACAGGGGGGTATTTCAAACGGGCAGGATATCTATTTCCGCGTAGCCTTCAAAGCGGTGGCTACCATCCTGATGGAGCAGGAAACCGTTACCACCGAAGGCGTCGGCGCGCGGTTAACGGCGCGCGGCCGGCACGACGCCTGCGTTGTGCCCCGCGCAGTCCCTATCGTAGAAGCCATGACTGCCATAACCTTGCTGGATTATTTACTGCTGCAACAGAATAAGCTCTAACCGTCTTTGCTTCCCCTCTCCGGTTATCAACATTTTTTGCCACTTATCAACAGGTAAGATATAGTTTTGCTTCTTTTAGATTGCGTATATTCATTTAATGTTTAGTTTTGTACGAGAATTAGTATAGAACAATTATGGGAAAAATTATTGCAATAGCAAACCAAAAAGGCGGAGTTGGAAAAACAACGACAACCATTAACTTAGCTGCCTCGCTGGCTGTTCTTGAAAAAAAAGTATTGGTAGTAGACGCCGACCCGCAAGCAAATGCATCATCAGGGCTTAGCATCGATATTCGTAATGTAAAACTTTCTGTTTATGAATGTCTGGTAAACGGCAACGACGCCCGGCAGGCCATCGTCCCGACAGAAGTAGACCGGCTCGAGATTATTCCGTCTCACATCGACTTGGTAGGCGCCGAAATAGAGATGCTGAATATGGACAACAGGGAGCAAATCATGAAGTATGTATTACTTCCCCTGAAAGATATGTATGATTACATATTGATCGACTGTTCGCCTTCCTTAGGTCTTATCACCGTTAATGCCTTAACGGCGGCAGATTCTGTTATGATTCCGGTACAATGCGAATATTTTGCCTTGGAAGGTATCAGTAAATTACTAAATACGATAAAAATAATTAAATCCAAACTGAATCCAACATTGGAAATAGAAGGCTTCCTGCTTACCATGTACGATTCGCGCCTTCGCCTGGCAAACCAGATATACGAAGAAGTAAAGCGTCCGTTTAGAGACCTGGTATTTACAACCGTTATCCAGCGTAATATTAAATTAAGCGAAGCTTCCAGCTATGGCAAACCGGTTATATTGTACGACGCCCTGTCCAAAGGCTCGGAAAACCACATGCAATTGGCTAAAGAACTAATAGAAAAGAATAACTGACTATGGCAATAGGTAAAAGGCCTCCCTTAGGCCGTGGATTAGATGCGCTTATCACGATGGACGATTTAAAAACCGGCGGTTCGTCGTCTATCAGTGAAATAGAATTAAGTAAAATCCAGCCGAATCCGGACCAGCCTCGTTCTGTGTTTGAAGAAGAAACGCTTGAAGAACTTTCCGCATCAATCCGTTCCTTAGGAATTATCCAGCCCATTACGTTAAAAGAAATTTCTCCTGATAAGTATATGATTATTTCAGGCGAACGGCGTTATCGCGCTTCATTACGGGCCGGACTGAAAAGCATCCCGGCTTATGTGCGAACAGCGGCAGACGAAAATGTTGTTGAAATGGCGCTGATCGAGAATATTCAGCGCGAAGACTTAAACTCCATAGAGATTGCGCTGGCCTATCAAAAACTAATCGACAGCTACGGATTAACGCAGGAAAAGTTAAGCGAACGCGTAGGTAAAAAACGAACGACCATCGCCAACTATCTGCGGCTGTTAAAATTGCCTGCCGAGATACAGATGAGTTTAAAAGACAAGAGAATCGATATGGGGCATGCCCGCGCATTAATCCCCGTAGAAGACCCGGAAGTGCAGTTGGCTCTTTACGAACAGATCATGTCCGACGGACTTTCGGTAAGGATGGTAGAAGATATGGTTCGCCGAGTAGCTGCCGGCGAAGAATTATTGCAGAAAGAAGATAAAGGAAAAAACGGCAAAAGCGAACGTAAATCAATGCTGCCTGAAGAATATAAGATATTGAAAGACCATCTGTCTCGTTTTTTTAATACGAAAGTGCAGTTGAGTTATGGCGAGAAAGGGAAAGGGAAAATTAGCATTCCTTTTAATTCGGAAGAAGACCTGGAACGACTGATCGGTCTGTTTGACAAGTTGAAATAAGCAATAACAAATGAGGCGGGTAATAATCAAAACAAATAGCATTATACTATTCGCTATATGGTTATTATGCTTCCCGCTAAAAGGAAATACGCAAGAGTTCATTGATGAAGGATTCGATACGGATACAGGTATTGTGGCAGCGCCGGATTCGTTAATTCAGGCAGCGTTGTCAACGGCCGACTCTGGCGTCGTCTTTATACCGGAAGCGCCCAAAGCGGCATTTAAACCAAATCCTGCTAAAGCTATTTTGTTGGGATTAATTCCCGGTATGGGGCAGGTATACAACCGGAAATATTGGAAATTGCCCCTTGTCTATGGCGGCTTTATGGCATTTATGTATGCCATCACTTGGAACAACAAAAATTATCAGGATTATTGGAATGGATATAAAAGCATTATGCACGACGCCGCTGCATATAAAACGGCATTAGACGCGGCGGAAGGAGGAGAGGTAGACTTTGCTTTCAATAAAGACTGGACAGAATTTTACCCTGGTACAGACCCTAAAAGCGCTGTTTTTGATTCCGGCAGGCAAAATCAGTTGAAATCAAGAAAAGATTATTTTCGCCGGTATAGAGACTTAAGTATCATTCTTGCCGTCGGTTTTTATGGCATAACATTGATTGACGCGTATGTAGATGCACAATTGTTCGATTTTGATATATCGCCGGAACTGTCTATGCGGATAGAGCCGGTTTTTTCGCCGCAAACCCGTTACAGTTCGCGGAATATTGGTTTGAATTGTAGTATAACATTCTAATAACATGAACAGATATTTATACATTGTATGTTGCGTCTTTGGTTTCTGCCTGTCGGCAAACGCACAGCAAGAAACATCCGGAGAGCAGAATTATTCCGTATTATCAACGGATGCACTTTTTGAAGATATCGGGATGATTCCTGAAAGTTTAGACGCCAATGTAGACAGTTTGCTGCAATCATGGCATGTAAAGTATTTCACCAAAACAGAGGATTATTGCCACGACGATGAAAACAACGTTTACTTCTCGGATGAAGTCGTGCGCGATCGCCTGGAAAGACTGCCTCGCGTTATCCCAATGACATTCAACAGCGTTGTACGTAACAGTATCAATCTTTATACTGAACGCCGGCGCGATTTGGTTCGATATATATTAGGAATGGCGGATTATTATTTTCCTTTGATTGAACAAATATTAGACGAGCATAACCTTCCCATCGAGCTAAAATACCTGGCTATTGTAGAGAGCGCCCTCAATCCGACGGCTATCTCAAGAGTTGGCGCTTCCGGCTTATGGCAATTTATGCTGCCTACAGGCAAAAGCTATGGCCTGGAAATAAATAGCCTGGTAGACGAACGGCGCGACCCTGTAAAAGCAACGTATGCCGCTTGCCGCTATTTTAAAGATATGTATACTATTTATCAGGATTGGCATTTGGTTTTGGCGTCTTATAATTGCGGACCCGGTAATGTTAATAAGGCGATCCGGAGAGCCGGCGGGAAAATGGATTTTTGGCAGATTTATCAATATCTTCCTCGCGAAACCCGTTCGTACGTACCTTTATTCATTGCTGCAAATTATGTGATGAATTATTATTGCGACCATAATATCTGCCCGGTACAAACCAGCCTTTCCTTATCTACAGATACCATTATGGTGAACCGCATGCTCCATTTACAGCAAGTAGCAGATCTTACGCAAATGGATATAGAACAAATACGGGCGCTTAACCCGCAGTACAAACGGGATATCATACCGGGTAATGCCAGGCCATTCGTATTAAAGCTGCCAATAGCAAAATCCTTTGCTTATGTAGACAAAGAAGATACCATTTATACGCACCGGTTTGAAGAATTGCTGGCTAATACGCTTTACGTTAATAATAAGTATCCGAATGGTTCTACGCGCGAACAGATTTCGCACGTAACAAAAGCGGGTGAAAATCTTTTTACTATAGCTGATAAATATGGCGTAACAGCACGTGAAATCCGTAACTGGAACGGATTAGGCTCCAACCGGGTGGCGGCGGGCAAACGACTGAAGTTGTATGTTAATAACGGAGGCGTAGCTTTTGCTTCAAACAACGCGACTAAACAAACCAAGCCCCAACAGCAACAGCAACAGCAACAAGCGGCAACGGTATCTGCAAGTGGCGGGCATGTTACTTACAAAGTAAAATCAGGCGATTCGCTTTATTCCATTGCTAAGAAATATCCGGGAGTTTCAGTTTCAACATTACAGAAAGCCAATAATCTTCCAAATTCAAATATCCAGCCCGGACAAATTTTAAAAATTCCTGCAGGATAAAAAACGTATGCTATAACGAATATGTCGGAAACCGAAAGGCAGCGTTATTTAATCTGCTTATCTTTAACAGCAAGCAATATGTATTTAACAGCATACGGATTTGCTTTTAACTCTTTTTTTACTCGTAATACATATTCGTACCCCTCTTCAAAGCTGAACCCTTCTATTTCTCTCAAAACAAGCAAGCTATTCGTACCCGCTTCATTGGCTAAAAGCGCATCATATACTATCAGTTGTTCGTTTTCATATTCCCTTGGATAATTCGGGGTAAATCTAACCGTTTTTGAAGATATAATTAATTCAAGTTCCTGTTGACTGTTTTCCGTTATTGTTTTTTTCTTGGATAAAGGCCCTACAAATACATATTTAATGGAAGAAACATCTTGAGGAGGATCATTCATCCACACTTTTTTTGCTTTAAAGGTATATTCATATCCTCTTTCATAATCAAAATCAAAACCTTCGACTATTATATTTGTTAACGTCTGCTTTTGATTATCATCACTTTCGGAAAATACTAATGGCTCTGACCATATATCACTTAACAGACTGGAACCATAGCCTGTTTCCGGGTATATTGTCATTTCAACCATTTTCTCTTTATCTTTCCCATTATTATTATCTGTACAGCTAAAGAGGTTTACGCCTAATAAAACGAAGGAAAAAAACCAGCTACATTTCGTCATTTTATTTTCATTTTTAATTTATACTCGCTTCTGTCGTTACTTCCTGTTTTCAAAAGGGTATGTTCCAACGTGCAGGGAAATCCTCGTATACCCAATGGACGCCACCCCTGTGTACAACCAAAATCTGTTAAAAAATACATCCTTTTATTTGCAAATATACGTTTTTTTTCAATTCTGCTTTTCCCGTCTCTTAAAAAGAGGGGGAAAAACGATTCCTTCCAATCGCTTTTCCCCAATCCTTTTTCACATACTTTCTCCAAAAGCGAGCCTGTCCTTTACTTACGGCATATTTGATTTTCTCATTTCAGGCAATATTCAATACCCTTTTCCGGATTTTCTTTTCTTATTATTTTCCGGTTTGCCCGGTCAATAATCCTGTGATCCAGCGAGGATAAATAAATACGCGTGGTTTGCTCGGACGTATGTCCCATTCCTTCGCTGATTATAGGTAATGAAATACCTTTACTGCGCGCTATCGTTGCCCAGGTATGGCGGGAGACATAGGTAGTTAAATTCTTTGAAAGATCCATTTGCCGGGATATTTTTTTCAAACGCTGATTTTGATTACGGATAGCAGCTTCATATTTTATGGTCGTCCCGTCTTGGTAAAGTAACGGCAGTAAATACTCGCTACCTTTTGTCAATTTCTCATAACTTTTGATTATGTCAATCATACAAGGCTCTATTCCTATTAAAATCTGTTGTCCTGTTTTTTTTCGTTTATATACAATGACGCCTTTTATAAGATCTTCTTTTTTCAGGTTGGCCATATCTATAAAAGACATTCCGCGCGTATAAAAACTAAATAAAAACATATCTCTTGCAAATGCAAGATTGGGTTTGAGCTGATATGCTTGCAACTGCCGGATTATTTTTTCGTCAATCGCTCTTTTTTTAGTTCTTGCCACACCTGTATAAACTGTTGCAAAAGGTTTTCCCTGAGGAATGATTTCTTCTATAATTGCTTTGTTATAAACAGCTCTCAGTATACGCATATAGAACGAAACCGTATTCATCACCACGCCCTTTCCAATAAGATAAGTCTCAAATAATTTCAATTCTTTCGACGTTAGTTTTGCCAGTGGAATATCGGCTGAACTCATAAATCTTGAAAACTGCCGTAAGGTCACGGCGTATTTCTTTGCCGTACTTATTTTATCATTGTCTTTTAATTCCTGTATTTTGTGCTGCATAAATACAAATAGCATGTTTTTCGAAGGCTGTATGCAGAATTTGCGAAGAAAATATTTTTTTATTGATCCCATGTTACATCATTAATTAGTGGGTATTACTGCGGTTAATTTGATTATATATTAAAACGATTAATCGTATTAAAACTCAATACATATTAAAAATAAAAGAGAGGTCAAGCAAATGACCTCCCTTTTATTTTTGAGAGTCGGAAAGTGATTACTTAACTACTCTGACTGTTTCGTTATTATTAACGGTTATTATTTCAGTTTCTTATATCCATAAACAGCCAAGTTGCCCAATTCTTCTTCGATGCGGAGAAGTTGGTTATACTTAGCCATACGGTCTGAACGGCTCAAAGAACCCGTTTTGATTTGACCTGAATTTGTAGCTACGGCAATGTCGGCAATAGTAGCATCTTCCGTTTCGCCCGAACGGTGAGAAGTTACGGAGGTATAACCGTTACGATGCGCCATTTCAATAGCGTCCAATGTTTCAGTCAATGAACCGATTTGGTTTACTTTGATAAGGATAGAGTTTCCACAGCCGCTTTGAATGCCTTTCTTCAAAAAATCAACGTTGGTTACGAACAGGTCGTCGCCTACCAACTGACATTTTGAGCCGATAGCCTCAGTCAGCATTTTCCAGCCTTCCCAGTCATTTTCGTCCATACCGTCTTCAATCGAATCGATCGGGAATTTGGAAACTAATTCTGCCAAATAAGCCACCTGTTCTTTAGCGGAACGTTTTGCGCCTTTTGCGCCTTCGAATTTAGTATAGTCGTATGTGTCTTTCTTATCATAAAATTCAGAAGAAGCGCAGTCTAATGCAATTGTTACATCCTTACCCGGTTCATATCCGGCAGCTTTGATAGCGCTTAAAATGGCATTCAACGCATCTTCCGTACCTTCTAATGTAGGAGCAAAACCGCCCTCGTCTCCTACGGCCGTACTTAAACCACGGTCGTGTAATACCTTCTTCAATGCATGGAATACTTCGGCGCCCATACGTAAACCCTCATGGAAACTGCCGGCGCCTACCGGACGAATCATAAACTCCTGAAAGGCGATAGGAGCGTCTGAGTGAGAACCGCCGTTGATGATATTCATCATAGGAACCGGCATTACATACGCATTTGTTCCGCCGATATAACGATAGAGAGGCAAATCCAAATAATTAGCGGCAGCCTTAGCAACGGCTAAAGATACGCCTAATATAGCGTTAGCGCCTAATTTGGATTTTGTTTTTGTTCCGTCAAGCTCAAGCATCTTGTAATCAATTTCACGTTGATTCAACGCGCTCATACCTAAAATAGCAGGAGCAATTACCCTGTTTACGTTATTAACGGCCTTAAGAACACCTTTACCGCCATAGCGTTTTTTATCGCCATCGCGTAATTCGATTGCTTCGTTTTCGCCGGTAGAAGCTCCTGAAGGAACTGCTGCGCGGCCAAAAGCCCCTGACGCCAAAAAGACGTCTACTTCAACTGTAGGATTTCCTCGAGAATCTAAGATCTCCCTACTTACTACTTTTTCGATTTCCATGCATTTATCTATTTAAATAATGATGTGACAATTTGAAATGCAAAGATAATAAAATAATGAATCGTTAATTCATTATTTTGCCGGTAAGCCCTGATTAATGAAAGAAGGATATAAAAAATCGAGCAGGAGAAACGGAATTATTTCCCGTTCCGACTTCTCGCGCCACCGTAATTCCAACTTCGTGATTAGGGTGGTTGTACTAAACCTCCGTTACTAAATGATGCTTTTTTAGCGTGCCGGCTTGAAAATCCGAAGATTTTCATGTAAGTTTGTCGACTAACTTTACTTTTACCGAAAATGAATACCTTCAGCCAGTTTCCCCGCACCTTTTGGGTAGCCAATACGATTGAATTGTTTGAACGATGGGCATGGTATGGCTTCTTCATGTTGTTTGCAAACTATCTAACCGGTTCGTCCGATCTGGGAGGTTTGGAATTTTCGCAAAGCCAGAAAGGAACCATCATGGGCGTAGGCACCGGAATCCTTTATTTCCTCCCCGTATTAACCGGCGCCATCGCCGACCGTTACGGGTATAAGCGCGTCCTGCTCCTTGCCTTTACGGTATATGTTTCCGCTTTTATCGCGCTGCCCCTGTTTTCCACCTTTACCGGCGTTTTCCTTACCTATATATATCTGGCCGCAGGAGCCGCCCTGTTCAAGCCCGTCATACAGGCCACAATCGCCAAAACGACAACCGCAGAGACCGCTTCCATCGGCTTCGGCATTTTCTATATGATGGTAAACGTGGGCGCTTTTCTGGGGCCGGTGGTAACGCTTTTGTTCAAAGGTTCTTCCCATCTTATCTTTTATGTTTCCGCCGTAATAGTTGGCCTCAATTTACTGATCCTGCCTTTTTACAAAGAACCCGGCCGGGGCGAAGGCGAAGCGCCCAGGCAATCGGTAGGAGAAACGTTTCGCAGTCTGTTTGCGAATATGGCGAGCATTATCAAAGACGTTAAATTTATACTGTTCCTGCTGATTGTGGCCGGTTTCTGGACAATGTACAATCAACTGTTCTTTACGCTTCCCGTTTTTGTGGCCCAATGGGTAGACACAAGCGCCCTCTACAACTTCTTCCACGCCTATATGCCGTTTGTCAGCGAGAACTACAGTCCGGCTCCCGGCGTGATAGACGCCGAATTTGTTACAAACATGGATAGCTTTTACATTATCTTATGCCAGGTACTTGTGTCCGGCCTGGTGATGCGGCTCAAACCCCTTCACGCCATGACGGCCGGTTTTTTAGTATGCTCCATCGGCATGGCGCTTACGTTTGTTTCGCAAAATGTGCTGTTTACAATGGTAGCCATCTTCATTTTCGGATTGGGCGAAATGGCCGGTTCGCCCAAAATATCCGAATATATCGGCCGCCTGGCCCCCGCCGACAGGAAAGCCTTGTATATGGGCTATTCTTTCATTCCCGTATTTATCGGCAACATACTGGCCGGGGTTGTTTCGGGCGTCGTTTATCAGCAGACGTCGGATAAAGTGGATATCGCCTTCCGTTTTGCGGCGGAGCGCGGCTTACAGGTATCGAAAGACCTGTCTACAAGCGCTTATTTTGAAGAAGTAGCCCGGCAGGTAAACCTCGCTCCGCAGGAACTGACCCGTCTGCTGTGGGATACCTATAATCCCTCCTCTATATGGGTTATATTAATAGGTATAGGCCTGTTTGCCGTGGTCTCTCTTTTTATTTACGACAAGATAATCTCCCGCAAACACGCCTGATTTCAGGCGCTGTTCGAACAGCGCCTTAGGAGGCTCCTTATTTCCTGCTTCGCGGATGATGCTCCAGTATTTCCTTCCGAAGGAACTCGCGGTCGACATGCGTATAGATTTCGGTGGAGACGATCTTTTCATGGCCGAGCATTTGCTGGATAGCGCGCAAGTTGGCGCCCCCTTCCAGCAAATGAGTGGCAAAAGAGTGCCGGAAGGTATGCGGGCTAACGTTTTTATGTATCCCGGCCTTTTCTGTTTGCAGTTTGATTACATGGAAAACCATAATCCGGGACAAAGCCGTGCCCCGCCGGCTCAGGTAGAGAATATCTTCATGCCCTTTCTTGGCTTTCATCTGATTTCTGTCGTATAAATAGTTTTTAATTTCATGCAGCGCCGTTTCGGAAATAGGCACCAGCCGCTGTTTGCTTCCCTTTCCTTCTACTTTGATGAAGCCTTCTTCAAAATAAACATCCGGATAGCGAAGCGTTATCAGCTCGGATACGCGAAGGCCGCAACTGTAAAGCGTTTCAAGCATGGCGCGGTTTCGCTGGCCTTCGGGCAAAGACAAGTCTATCGTATCGAGGATGCCGTTCACCTCGTTTACGCTCAAGACTACCGGAAGTTTGCGCCCTATTTTAGGAGATTCCAGCAGTTCCGTCGGGTCGCCGGCGATATAGCCATCCAGCAAAAGAAAACGGTAGAACGACCGGATACCGGAGATAATACGCGCCTGCGAACGGGGATGGATACCGATATCATACAATTGGGCGACAAACTGCTGAAGGTCTTCGTATGTAATCTCTTTAAAGGAGCGTTTTTCATCCTCCATAAACCGGCGTAATTTATCCAGATCGGCCATATAAGCGTCTACCGAATTGGGAGAAAGAGACTTCTCCAACTGAAGATAAATTTGATATTTACTTACAATATCTTTCATAAATCACTATCTTTGCCTCGCTTATGGTTATCAACTACCGGTACAAAAATACTAAATTACAAGACAATGCGAAAATTTCAGATTATTAACGGCCCCAATTTAAACTTGTTGGGAAAGCGTGAACCGGCCGTTTACGGCCATACTTCGTTTGAAGATTACCTGGAAGTTTTACGCGCTACATATCCCTCCTTCAAAATAGATTATTACCAGAGTAATGCGGAAGGCGAATTAATTGATAAAATACACGAAACGGGATTCAGCTATGACGGAATCATCCTGAATGCAGGAGCCTATACGCATACGTCTGTCGCTTTACGCGACGCGATACAAGCGGTAGAAGCTCCGGTAGTGGAAGTGCATATTTCAAATGTGCATGCGCGCGAGGAATTCAGGCGTTGCTCCCTGATTTCGGCAGTCTGCAAAGGCGTTATCGCAGGCTTTGGACTCAAATCGTACGAACTGGCGTTACTGGCGCTTTAAAAATATCATTTTTTATGTTGAAACATACCAAGATTGTAGCAACTATTTCCGACCAGCGTTGCGAGCCGGATTTTATACGCGAATTATATCGCGCGGGCATGAACGTTGTGCGCATGAATTCGGCGCACCTCGACGAAGATGGCTTTAACAAGATTGTAAACAGCGTACGCGCCGTATCGAACCGTATCGGCCTGCTGATGGATACCAAAGGTCCGGAAATACGGACTACCGTTACGCAAAGTCCGTTAGCTTTCAAAACGGGCGACAAGGTAATGGTGAAAGGCGCCCCCGACGCCGAAACCGCAGCCGACTGCATCTGCGTATCGTACCGGAATTTTGTGAGCGATATGAAAACAGGCGACAATATGCTGATAGACGACGGCGACCTTGACCTGAAGGTGGTGGAAAAACACCCGGACTACCTTGTGTGCGAAGTGTTGAACGACGCCGTTTTGGGAAGCCGCAAAAGCGTAAACGTGCCGGGCGTACGGATTAACCTGCCTTCCTTAACCGAAAAAGACAGGAAGAACATTCTTTATTGCGTTAAAAACGATATCGACTTTATTGCCCACTCGTTTGTGCGGAGTAAACAAGACGTGCTGGATATCCAGCGCATTTTAGACGAGTACGACAGCCCGATAAAAATTATAGCCAAGATAGAGAATCAGGAAGGCGTAGATAATATAGACGAGATACTGGAACCCGCTTACGGCGTTATGATTGCCAGAGGCGATTTGGGAATAGAAGTGCCGGCCGAAAAAATACCGGGCATCCAGCGGATATTGATCCGCAAATGCGTAGAAGTAAAAAAACCGGTGATTGTAGCCACGCAGATGCTACATTCCATGATAACGAATCCACGCCCTACGCGCGCCGAGGTAACGGATATAGCCAACGCCATTTATTACCGCACAGACGCCTTGATGCTAAGCGGCGAAACGGCGTATGGCAAATATCCGGTAGAAGCCGTACAGACTATGGCGAAAATAACGCGGGAAGCCGAAAAAACCAAACTGGCTGCCAACGATATCCGCGTACCCATTGAAGGAAACGACTTGGACGTTACTTCCTTTTTGGCTAAACAGGCCGTAAAATCGTCGGCCAAACTGCATGTAAAGGCCATCATTACCGACAGTCATACCGGCCGCACCGCCCGTTACCTGGCCGCATTCAGGGGAACGTCTCCCGTATATGCCATCTGTTATAATGAAAACGTTATGCGGGCGCTTTCTCTTTCTTATGGCGTATGGGCTGTTCACCAGGCATGGAACGACAGCCGGCGCGCTTACTTTTTCGACGCTTTGCGCGAGCTTATCAACAGCGGGCATATCACTGCCGGCAATATGGTGGCGTATCTGAGCGGAAGCTTTGGCGAAGGAGGCGGAACGAGCTTTCTGGAAATCAATAATGTGGGAAAAGCGCTCGACAATGCCGAAAACTATTCGCTTCCTACGTTTAAAGAAAAGAAATGACGGCGGCGGAGCGCTCGGAGGCCTATATCCTTTCGCATATAGACGAAGAAGGAGAGCTTTTGACAGCCCTCGACAGGGATGCGCATGTTAACCTGCTCCGCCCGCGTATGTTGTCCGGGCATTTGCAGGGGCGGATACTTAAAATGATCTGCCGCCTCTTTCGCCCCAAACGAATCCTTGAAATAGGTACTTATACCGCATACGCCACGCTTTGTATGGCCGAGGGCATTGCCGACGACAGCCTTATTTACACCATCGAGGTAAACGACGAGATGGAAGATTTTATCATGAAATATATCTCCCGCTCGCCTGCCGCCGGGAAAATAAAGCTATTCTTTGGCGACGCCATGCAGCTTATCCCTACCCTGAACGAAACGTTTGATATGGTTTTTATCGACGCCGATAAACGATTTTACTCCGCCTATTACGACCTGGCGTTTCCGATTGTTCGGAAAGGAGGGATTATTTTGGCCGACAATATTCTTTGGAACGGGAAAGTATTTGATACGCCGCCGCCAAGCGATAAACAAACCGCCGGTATCCTGGAATTTAACGAAAAGATCAGGCGCGACGCCAGAATAGAAAAAGTTATATTACCTTTACGCGACGGACTTACCGTTATCTGGAAAAAGTAAAAATAAAAAGCAATACGCCATGGATAATAAACGATTAAACAAGATTGAACGCCTCCTTCAAAAAGAACTGGGCGATATATTCCAAAAACAGACGCAGGCCATGCCGGGTACGCTTATTTCGGTAAGCGCCGTACGGGTAAGCCCGGATTTAAGCGTGGCAAAAGCTTTTCTGAGTATTTTTCCTTCCGAAAAAGCTACGGCGTTACTGGACGCCATCCATGCCAACGCCAAGTCGATCCGTTATGATTTAGGACGCCGGGTTCGCACGCAACTGAGGCAAATCCCCAATCTGTCCTTTTTTATTGACGACTCGCTGGATTATATAGAAAATATAGACAAACTGCTTAATCCCGAACATTGAACCTCTCCTTTTTCATAGCCCGCCGGTATCTATTCTCCAAGAAGTCGCACAATGCGGTGAACGGCGTTTCTATGGCGTCGGTGTGCGGAGTGGCGGTGGCTACTGTGGCGCTGGTTTGCGCCCTGTCGGTGTACAACGGGTTTAACGACCTGGTAGCGTCGATGTTTAGCAGCCTTGATCCCGACCTGAAAGTAACGCCCCGCGCCGGAAAGGTATTTGAGCCTTCGGAAAAGATACGCCGGCTGACGGAGCTGAACGGGATTGCCTCGTATGGCGAAGTATTGCAAGACCATGCGCTGATAAAATACGGCGAACGGCAGCAAATAGGAATTATAAAGGGGGTAGACGATAATTACCGGGAACTTACGGCGATTGACCGGGCGCTAATAGACGGCGAATTTATCCTTTTCGACGAGGTAACCGATTATGCTACGCTTGGAATAGGGCTTGCCGCCGCTTTGGGAATCAACGCTGATTTTGTTTATCCGCTCGAAATATACGCTCCCAAGCGGGACGAACGCATCAACCTGTCGAACCCGGCCGCTTCGTTCAACCGGGAGTATGCCTACATTCGCGGCGTATTTCAGATAAACCAGCCGATGTACGACGAGGCGTATATGATTGTTTCGCTCGACCTGGCCAAAAAGCTGTTTACCCGCGACAACGAGGCGTCGGCCCTGGAGATAAAGCTGAAGGAAGGGGCCTCCGCCCACGCCGTAAAGAAAGAAGTGAAAGCGCTGCTGGGCGAGGGCTTTGTGGTGCAAGACCGCTTTGAACAGCAGGAGGCTTCTTTTAAAATGATGCAGATGGAGAAGTGGATGACCTTTCTGATCCTTTGTTTTATACTGACAATTGCTTTATTTAATATAACCGGCTCGCTGTCGATGCTGATGATAGAGAAGCAAAACGATGTAAAAACGCTTCGCAACCTGGGCGCCGACGATTCGCTGATCCGCCGGATTTTTCTTTTTGAGGGATGGATGATTTCCGGTTTCGGCGCTTTGGCAGGGATTGCAGTCGGGCTTGCCGTCTGCCTTCTCCAGCAGGAATTGGGGCTGATAAAGATAGGAACGAGCGGCGCTTTTATTATCGACAGCTATCCGGTACGCGTTATGGCGGGCGATGTTTTTCTTGTTTTTGTAACGGTCATGGCCATCGGTTTCCTCTCGGCCTGGTATCCGGTATATCGTCCGGGCAACCGCCGGCTCAGGAGGTAAGGAGGCTTCTGGCAAAAAACAGTTCCAATAAATTTAGCGGTATTCCTTGAGTTCCTTTTCCAGGCTGGCCGGAATTTTCCATAACGCATGATCCATAATCACATCCGTCAGGTTGTTAATGTTATCAACCTTCTGATCAATCGTTCCGTGCCATTGACGGATATACTTCATCATTCCGTCGTCAACAGTTGAATTCATACTTTAAATTATTAGTGATTAATACAGGGTTATTTGTTTAAAAGATTTTTTTGATTAGCAACGATAGATTAAAAAAGAAGGCGTCGATGATTTTTTTGTGTAAAAATCGGCCGAAAACATACGGGAGATGAAAAAAATCTCCCGTATGTTTTTTTGCATCACCCTTATGATTTTTTTTTCTTCCCGTATGGTTTTTGGCAAAAAACGACCCAAAAACAGGCTTCAATTAAATTGAAAATTGAAAATTGAAAATCCCGCGCGCGCTCGTAGAGACGCAATGCTTGCGTCTCCAATGCTTGCGTCTCCTTCGCGGAGCGTTTGGGCGGCGTGGGGCGAGGGGCGAAGCGCGAGCCTTTGAGCGAAGCGACGCGCGAGGGATAGCAGCGGATAGCCCGGAACGAGCGGAGCGCAGCGGAGGGAGCGAGGACTTGTAGCGGATAGCCCGACCGCCTGACCGAAGGGAGGGGGGACGCGCCCAAATTGAATTAAGAATTAAGAATTAAGAATTAAGAATTTGCAAGCAATCTGAGGTTTTTTAATTGTTTCCGTTGATTTTTGTTGAAAAGAAACCTCATTTTTACCTGATTCAAAAAAACAAAAACAACCTCAGTAGCGGGAAAATTGTATTTTTGCAGGCGTTACAATATTAATACAATTTGATTCATGAGAAAATTAGCATCAACCCTGTTTTTGTGCTGGCTGGGGGTAGTCCCGGTTGTTTGGGCGCAGGCCGGAGTGGCGGAGGGCGCCGGCGACGAATTATTGTTTAGAACGAGTATTGAGGAGCTGTCGGGCGATTTGTTTGGCGGGCGGAAGCCGCTTACGCCGTATCAGGACTTGACGGTTGGGTACATTGCCGACAAGTTTAAGGAGCTGGGGCTGCAGCCGGTGGGGGGCAGTTATTTGCAGGAAGTGCCTATGCTTTCGGTTAAAACGAATGTGAAGGGCGGCGTTGTGACGGCGAGGGGCAAGAAGGGCGCGGCGCGGTTTGGGGTGATGGACGATGTGGTACTGTGGACGCTGCGCGCCGAAGAAAAGGTGAAGGTGCAGAAAGCTGAGCTGGTATTTGCGGGGTTTGGCATAAACGCGCCTGAGTATGGGTGGAACGATTATGAGGGGATTGACGTGAAGGGCAAGATTGTAGTTGTGCTGGTGAACGATCCGGGGTTTTACGACGACGGCCTGTTTCGCGGGAATAATTACATGACTTATTATGGGCGGTGGACGTACAAGTATGAAGAAGCCAGCCGTCAGGGCGCGGCGGGCGTACTGATTATTCATGATACGGCGGCGGCGGCGTACAACTGGAGCGTGGTGCAGAACGGGCGTTCGAGCGACGTGCTTAGCCTGGCCTCGCCCACGGGAAACAGCGAGTGGGTAGCTCTGCAGGGGTGGATTACGGGCGAGGCGGCGCACAGGCTGTTTGACGTGGCCGGCCGGTCGCTGGACGAGGCGCTGGCCGCCGCCAGGCAGCGGGGGTTTAAGGGCTTTGCGCTTGGGGTAACCGCTACCATTGAGACGAATAATGACCTGCGGCTGGGCAGCTCGTACAACGTGGCCGGCGTTTGGCCGGGTACCGACTTGAAAGACGAATACATTGTGTACTCGGCTCACTGGGATCATCTGGGCACAGGTACGCCGATTGACGGCGACAGTATTTACAACGGGGCAGACGACAATGCGTCGGGCGTGGCCGCGCTGTTTGTTATAGCCGACAAATTCAGGCGTTTGGCCGAGCCGCCGCGCCGTTCCATTCTGTTTTTGTCTGTAACGGGCGAAGAATCGGGCTTGCTTGGCTCGGCTTATTATGTGGAACATCCGCTGATTCCCCTGAGTAAGACGGTGGTGAACCTTAATATAGACGCTTGCGGCGACAAGGCGCGCACGTCTGAGGTGCGGGCTTCGGGCGGGGGACTGTCGAAAGACATAGACCGCTACATTGTAGAAGCCGCCGCGGCGCAGGGCAAGCCGGTGCGATTTTCGACTACGAATCCGGGCGGCGGATTTTTTCGTTCCGACCATTTTAGCTTTGCCAAGGCGGGCGTTCCCGTCGTGCTGGCCGGAGGCTCTACGCCGCCGCCGTCCGGAGCGACCGGCGAAAACCGTCCGCTCTGGGGCGGCCGGAACACCTATCACCAGCCCTCGGACGAGTATCATGCCTGGTGGAACGTGGCCGGTTCGCTGGAAGATGTTTATCTTTTTTACGGGATTGGGCTGCGCCTGGCCAACGACGGGTATTTTCCGAAGTGGGACGACGCTACGTACAAAGCTGCGCGCGAGGCGCAAGAATAAAAACGCCTCCTTATCGGCCGGAGCCGCGCAGACTGTCTTTGTCGGCGTCGGAGTAAAGGCGTCCGAGTAATTCCCTGGCATAGCCGCGGGATACGGGCGCCTCGTTTACAGGACAGGTAAAGCATACTTTGTAGCCCTGCGCGTTTCCCTTGACGGAGGCGATTTGCCGGATGTTTACCAGAAAGGCCCGGTGACTCCGGACGATAAACGATACCGCCGCCAATTCGTCTTCCATTTGCTTGATGGTGGCTCGCAGAAGCTTTTGCCTGGGCGCCCCTTCTTCGGCATAATTAATCTTTACGTAATTGCCGCAGGCTTCCAGGTAAATCAGTTGTTCGGGGTGCAGCGCTACGGAATCTTTTGTGTTTCCGGCAAGCGTGATTTGGCGCGAGCTATAGACTGTCTGGGGCGGGATGGTTTTGGCGGATAGCTTTTGGTTGAGTTCCTGTATTTCGAGCAGGCGCTGCGCCAGCGAATGGTTGTGCTGTAAAAAGGTAATGACGGTAAAGGGCACAATGGAAACCAGCGAGGTGACGATGAAATAAAACAAAAAGAGCGGGAACGCATGGTGCAAACCAAACGGACTGTATGTAAGGGCAAACAGGTGGTAGAACCAGTTGCCCAGACTGATGAATAAGATGATGAGGAAGCTGTTCAGCAGGTTTTTCCCCACCGTCCAGTTTTCCGAATAAAAACGTTTGAAGAGCAGGGGGAAAATACAGGCTACAACGGATACGCCAAGGATGGTAATGCATACGTAACCGGCCAGCGCCGCCAGGTTGCCCCGGATGATGACTTCTATGCCGAATGGCTGGAATATGCCCAGGATAAAAAAAACGATGGCCGACGGAATGGCTATGGTATGCCATCGTTTGAGAATGGCCGGATGAGGCTGAGGCTGGGCAAGGTAGCGGAGCAGTCTGTTCATCGGGTCAGTTTTTTCGGAAGAAATCGATTACCTGCTCGATAATATAATCCTGTTCAAACTCCCTCATTTCGGTATGGACAGGCAAGGAAAGCGCCGTTTGCGCAAGGCGGCAGGCCACCTCCAGGTTTCCGGCTTTGCGGGCATGCACCCTGAACGCTTCCTGCCGGTTTAAGGGGGCAGGGTAATAAATCATGGAAGGAACGCCCTTCTCCTGAAGCCAGGCTTGCAAGGCGTTTCGCCTGCCGTTTCTTACCTGAATGGTGTATTGATGGTAGATATGCGTGGTATAGGAGGGGTTACAGGGGGCTATCACGTCGGGCAACGACTCAAACGCCTCGTTATACCGCCCGGCCGCCTGGATACGCGCCTGGTTGAACTCGGACAAATGCTTCAGCTTGACATTCAGGATAGCCGCCTGCAGCGTGTCGAGGCGCGAATTACAACCGATATATTTATGCTTGTATTTCTTTTCCTGTCCATGGTTGGCTATCATACGCAGATACTCGGCCAGTTTGTCGTCGGCCGTCATCATAGCGCCCCCGTCGCCATAGCAAGCCAGCGGTTTGGACGGAAAGAACGAAGTAGCGCCGATATGCCCAATCGTACCGGCCTTTTTTATTTCGCCCGAAGGATCGGTGTACAACGCTCCCGTAGCCTGCGCATTGTCTTCAATAACATATAAATTATATCTTTCGGCTATCCGCATGACAGGCGCCATATCGCACGTCTGCCCAAACAGATGCACGGGGATAATCGCTTTGGTATGCCGCGAGATGGCCTGCTCTATTTTATTTACGTCGATGGTAAAGGTATCGGCGCTTACGTCTACCAAAACGGGCGTCAATCCCAGTAAGGCTGCCGTTTCGGCCGCCGCCGCATAGTTAAAGGCAGGGATTATAATTTCTTCCCCCTGCTGCAGGTTGAGGCCCATTAAGGCTATTTGCAGCGCGTCTGTCCCGTTGGCGCAAGGGATAATATGCGCTATATTCATATATTGGGCAAACCGGGAGGCAAAGGTTTTTACCTGCGGGCCATTAATAAATTGCGCATGAACCAATACTTCCTGAATGGCTGCATCAATTTCGTGTTTTATACGGCGGTACTGCGTTTGCAGATCCACCATCTGTATGTTGTCGTTAAAAACAATCGCCATTTGTTTATCGTTCATCATAAAGCGCTTTTTAATGGCCCGTTCAAGGTAGATTTATAGCTTACAATAAGGGCTGCCGTTTACGGATTTTATTTTACCTGGCTGCCCGGTTTTACAGGTTTCTCCGGCATGATAACGGTTAATTGGCCCGCAGCGCCTTCGGCCGAAAGAATCATTCCTTCGGAGAGGATTCCTTTCAGTGTTTTCGGCTTCAGGTTGGCTATAAAGCAAACCTGTTTTCCTGTCAGGTCTTGCGGATCATAACAGGCGGCCATGCCCGAAACGATGGTTCGTTTTTGCAACCCGTCGTCTATTTTAAATTGAAGCAATTTATCCGCTTCAGGCACTTTTACACATTCCAATACCGTACCCACGCGGATATCCAGCGGAGCAAAGCAGTCATAGTCTATCATCTCCCCAATCGGCTTGGGCGTATAATTTGCCGCTTCGTTGGCTTTTTTGGTATCCAGTAATTTTTGCACCTGCGCTTCTACAGTCCGGTCGTCTATCTTTTCAAACAGCAGTTCCGGCAGGTTTAGCCGGCGTCCGGCCGGCAAAAGGTCTGTCGCCCCCAACCGCTTCCATCCCAGCGGTTCTACCCGTAGCATACCATTCAGCTTCTGCATGCTGAAAGGCAAAAACGGTTCAAAAGCAATCGCCAGGTTGGCTGTAATCTGCAAGGCTATATTCAAAACCGTAGCCACCCGGTTCATATCCGTTTTAGCCAGTTTCCAAGGTTCCATATCAGCCAGATATTTGTTTCCGATGCGGGCTAAGTTCATCGTTTCTTTCTGTGCGTCGCGAAAATGAAAAGCGTCCAGCAAGCGTTCAATCTGCGCCTTTACGCCGGCAAATTCCTGCAACGTTTGGCGGTCGCAGCCGGTCAATTCGTTCAAGGCAGGCACATAGCCGTCAAAATATTTCCAGGTAAGAACCAGCGCGCGGTTTACAAAATTGCCCAGTATGGCCACCAGTTCATTATTGTTGCGCGCCTGAAAATCTTTCCAGGTAAAGTCGTTATCTTTTGTTTCCGGCGCATTGGCCGTTAATACATAGCGCAGCACATCCTGTTTGCCGGGCATATCCTCCAGGTATTCGTGCAGCCAGACAGCCCAGTTTCTGGAGGTAGATATTTTATCTCCTTCCAGATTAAGAAATTCGTTTGCCGGCACATTTTCCGGCAGGTTATAAGACCCTTCGGCTTTGAGCATGGAAGGAAATACGATGCAGTGAAACACAATATTATCTTTCCCTATAAAATGAATCATCCTGGTATCCGGGTCTTTCCACCAGGTTTCCCAGTCGTCCGGGCGCAACTCTTTTGTGTTTGAAATATAGCCCACAGGCGCGTCAAACCACACATACAATACTTTCCCTTCGGCCCCTTCCACCGGCACCGGAATACCCCAGTCCAGGTCTCGGCTTACGGCGCGAGGTTTCAGCCCCATATCCAGCCAGCTTTTACATTGTCCGTATACGTTTGATTTCCATTCCGTATGATCTTCCAGTATCCACCGGCGAAGAAACGGTTCCCATTTATCCAGCGGCAGATACCAGTGTCTGGTTTCTTTCATTACCGGCACGCTTCCGCTTACGGCCGATTTGGGATGAATCAAATCTGTCGGGTTCAGCGAAGCGCCGCAGGCTTCGCACTGGTCGCCATACGCGCTTTCGTTTCCGCAATGCGGGCATTTCCCTGTAATATAGCGGTCGGCCAAAAACTGGTTCGCTTCCCGGTCGTAATATTGTTCGGCGGTTTTTTCTATAAAACATCCTTTATCATACAGCGCCCGAAAGAACGCCGAAGCCGTATCATGATGTATTTTAGAGGTAGTGCGCGAGTAGATATCAAAGGTAATACCAAAATCCTCAAATGATTTTTTGATGATATAATGATACCGGTCTACAATATCCTGCGGGGTAATTCCTTCTTTTTTAGCCCGAATCGTTATGGGCGCTCCATGTTCGTCCGAACCGCCTATCATTAATACTTCTTCGCCTTTCAGACGGAGGTAACGGGCATAAATATCGGCAGGCACATAAACTCCGGCCAGGTGTCCTATATGCACAGGGCCATTGGCATAAGGCAGCGCGGTAGTAATCAGCGTTCTTTTAAATTGTTTCATTTTACAAAAGTAAAAAAAATATCTTTTCAACCCGCTAAAAAACAAATTTCTACCTCATGCCGACAGGGCAGAGGCGGCGAGAACTTACTGAATTAAGAACTTACTGAATTAAGAATTAAGAATCAATGTCGTTTAGTTAAGCAATAATCATAATCGTTTGTAATTCATATAATACTGTCTCTTTGTCTTAGGTTTCCGCTTAACGGTTCTTCCCGGTCGAATGATTTCTCTTGTCCTGTAAACAAGCTGGTCGAAAGCCTCCAAAGCCTGCCTGATCTCTTTGCGCACAAAGACGCCGATCAATATATCGCGTACCATGGCTAACGTATTGGTTCTGTTAATTTTTTGATCATGCCTGCGACGTTCATCCGCTTTGTATTCTTCCCGTACTTTTTCTTCTACAGGAAAGGCACAGGCGGCGGCAAGGGTCATCAAAAAGATTTTCGCGTAAAAGTCCTGCCTGACAGC